>NZ_JBFUHV010000236.1:0-10691 GCF_056402215.1 Rhodococcus sp. P4_B6
GGGCGACGCCGCGCCCGGCTGCTTACGCGCGGCTACCCGCACGTACCGGCGCGCCTTCTCCACCGCGGCGTCGGCGATGCCGAGCCACACCGCCGACCACACCGAGTGCGACACCGGGAGCATGGTCGTCGCCGAGATCTCCGAGTAGGGATCGGCGACGACGAGATCCGGGGTGGTGGTGGCCCGCAGCACGAACCCGGGACTGCAGGTTCCGCGCAGCCCCAGCGTGTTCCAGTCACCGGTGCGCTCGAGCGTCACGTCGGCACGCCGGCAGATGACGAGCACTTGGTCGCTCGGCGGGCTGTCGGGGGTGCGCCGCGCGGTCGCGAGGATCGCGTCGGCGTACTCGCCGTACGAGATGACCGGGGCGTTCTTGACCAGCGACACCACGCCACCGGACCGCTCCACCGCGCAGGTGCTGCGGCGGACGTCGCCGCCGATGCCCAGTTCCGTCGTCGCCGACGCCAGCAGGTACTGACCGGCGACCGCGGCGCGAAGGAAGCCGGCGACGCCATCGCCACCCGGATGTCTTACGAGCGAGAGGATCTGGGTTTGGTGCATCGCGAAGATCATCGCGGTCGCGGCGCACTGGCGGCCCAGGGTCCGGGCGATCGTGCACAGTTCCCGAAGTGTCGCACCTTCACCACCCAGTTCCGGAGGGACGGCGCACGAGAGCAGACGCTGGTCCCGGAGCGCATCCACGGCCTCCTGCGGAAAGCGCGCGTCACGATCGACGTCGACGGCCCACCGCGCGGCCACCTCGGCCACACTCGCGGCCCGCGCCGACGGTCCGGAAACCTGGGCGGACCCGATCCCGGTGTCGCCCGCGAGGGCGATGCTCATGCCACGCCGAGTTCGACGAGCGCGCCCCGGATGGAGTCGACGCTCGCGAACGTGCTCTTGCGCAGCAACTCGTCGGGGAATTCGATGTCGAACGAATCCTCCAGCGCCAGCATGACGTTGACGCTCGCGTGGGATGTCAGACCGAGTTCGTAGAGATCGGCGCCGATGGCGATGCTCGCGGCGTCGACGGACAGCCTGGCGTGGTCGCCGAGAACCTTGCGGATGGTGTGCTCGCTCATGGGTGGCGTTCTCCTTCGTGATCGGGGGGCGTGCCCAGCCGGGACGCGGTGACCATCGCGATCGCGACGTCGGCCTCGTGCGAGATCGAGACGTCGAACCCACCGAGCCCCTGACGCTCGGCGAGTGCCGATGCGTTGCCGGACAATCGCACTCCGCATCCTCCCCAGCTCTCGCGCCGGATCTCGATGGACTGCCACGGCAGGGCGACGTCGCCGGGGCGCAACACCTTGACCACGGCCTCCTTGGCCGCGAATCGGGYGGCCAGCCGTTGGACCCGCGCAGGTCCTGCGCAGGTTTCCAATTCGTGGGGTGTGAAGATTCTGCTCAGATAGCGGTCGCCGAACCGCTCGACACTGCTTCGCACGTGCCCGACCGTCATCACGTCGCACCCGATGCGGGACTCGGGGATCGGCGACACCGAACCACCAGACATCGATCCCCCTGCTCCAGTCTTCGACAGTCCCACGTTTCGTGCGGGAAGCCACTCTCAGCGACTCTCCAGCAAACCCTTCGAGAAGTTACCGTACTTTGCCAAATAAAGACAAGAGGTCCTTCGGTGTGGGCATAAACATACCCCGAGTCTGTACCGCTGTCTCCTCGAAGCCGATGATGTCCGTGGGTTGTCCGCAGTCTCGACGGGCGACCGCCCTACCGCCTCGCACGCCCATGATCGGCGCCGGACCGACACACCCTCAGTACGCGCCTTCCGGTCGCAGCACGGCGCGAACGGTCTTCCAGAGGATCAGCAAATCCAGCGTGAAGCTCCAGTTCTCGACGTAGTGCAGGTCGGTGCGCACCGACTCCTCCCAGCTGAGGTTGCTCCGGCCACTCACCTGCCACAGTCCGGTGAGTCCCGGTTTGACGAACAGACGACGCCGCGCACCGTCGTCGCCGTAACGCGCTACCTCGCATTCCAACGGCGGCCGCGGACCTACCAGCGACATACTGCCCGATACGACATTGAACAACTGCGGCAGCTCGTCGAGCGAGTAGCGGCGAATGAACCTGCCGATCCGGGTGACCCGAGGGTCGTCGTGCATCTTGAACATAACGCCGGCGCCCTCGTCGAACGCCTCGAGCTCACGGATTCGAGCTTCCGCATCCACCACCATGCTGCGGAACTTGTACATCGTGAACACCTCGCCGTCCCGTCCGACGCGAGCCTGCTTGAACAACGCCGGACCACGACTGCCGGCGCGGATCGCCCCGCCGATGACGAGAAGAACGGGCGCGATCGCGATGACGATGACGAGAGCGAAGATTCGATCGAAGACATTCTTGATCACCCACGCCGGGCCCGAGTATGTCGGCGCACTCAACTGCATCAACGGGACTCCCGCGACGGGGGCGATGTGCAAGCGCGGACCGACGACATCCATGAGCACGGGCGCAATCAGCAGATCAGTACCGGTGCCTTCCAGCTCCCAGCTCAACCGCTCGGTGCGAGCGGGGGTCCAGCCGCTCGAGGGGAGAACCGCGATCGCTTGAAACGAATGGAGCCTGGTGATGCCGACGATGTCCTTCTCCGTGCCTATCACGGGAGTGTCGTCGATGGCGAGCGGAAGCTGTTCACCCGGTCTYACGTCGGCCAGGCAGATGGCGTCCACGCGCCACCCGGCCTGCGAGATGTCCGGCGTGCGCTTGATCAGTTCGAGCACTTCGTCGACGTCGCCGGCGACGAGGACGGATCGCAGATAGCCTCCCGATCTCCGGCGCCTGCGCAGTGCCCGCCTCAACACGTAGCGTCCGAGCACCGACAGCGCCGCCGCGAGCGGAAGAGCGCCGAACACCCACGAGTGGCCGTTCGCCGTACCCAGGGCGTACCCGGCGACGGCCATCACCGCGATCACCCACACGTACGCTCGTCCCACTCTGCGAAACTCCTCGGCTCCGCTGCCGAGAATGCGTGGATCCCACGCATGCGCCAACGCCAGGGACAGCATCGTAAGGACCGGAACCGCGACCGCGACCGCGAGGCTCCCGACCCACGTCCAGAGAGGGATTTGGCGGTAGACGACCGTGACGAAGAGGTCGGCAGCGACGACGCTGACCAGATCGCTGCCCATCGCCGCCTGAGAGTACGTACGCTCCCAGGACGGCCGCGGCGAGGGGGGTTCGGGCACGGAACGACCGGGAATGGTCGGGACCCCCGCCCCCCTACGGCCGTGTGCGCATTGAGATCTGATGAGGAGTTGAGTCCGCTCGGACACGCTCAGTGCCTCGAAATCGCTTCCACATTCGCACATTGATCAAACCCATGCTCGGAGCCCGCCCGCCACCGCGTCGATCCGATCGCGCCGTGGAGTTGATTACTACCCTCAAAACATACTCCGAGTCTGTTATAGCTGCAATCAAATGCCTTTAATTATTATAATTTAACTAAACCGAGCTTTCGGTATGGTTTATGCTCGACCTTTAAAGGCCTACCTCGATAACTCCGGCCACCAGCAACTTGCCGATCTCCTCCGCCGAGACCGGGCGGCTGAACAGAAATCCCTGCGCCCGATGACATCCCATGTCCAGAAGTTGCCGGGCCGACTCCAYGTTCTCGACGCCCTCCGCCACCAATTCCAGGCCGAACGACTCGGCGAGGCCGATGATCGATTTCACGATCGCCCGGTCCTCCGGGTTGGTATCCAGGTTCATCACGAACCCCTTGTCGATCTTCAACGTCCCCACCGGCAGTGCCTTGAGATGGCTGAGGGAGCTGTATCCGGTGCCGAAGTCGTCGATCGCGACCTCCACGTCCATCGCATGCAGTCCTTCGAGCGCTTCACGCGTCCAGGTGAGGTCGCTGAGCACCGCGTTCTCCGTGATCTCCAGGCACAATGCGCCCTTGCGAAGGTCGAACTCCGTCAACGCGTTCGCGACGACGTCGAGAAAGTCCAGACCGGCCAACTGGCCCGGTGAGACATTGACGCGGAGATCCAGATCCCGCTCGGGCACCTGCGACCGCCAGTCGGCCCACTGCCGGCAGGCCTTCCGGATGACCCAGCGTCCGAGTTCGCCCGCCACATTCGTCGCCTCGGCGACGTCGATGAACGACCCCGGCTGCAGCAGCCCGAGCAGCGGATGATTCCACCGCACCAGGGCCTCCACCCCGATGATCCGGCCGGTGCTCAGGTCGACCTCGGGCTGGTACTCGAGAAACAGCGACTCGTCCGCGATGGCCGCACGCAGACTGAGCTCGATCATGTTGCGTTTCTCGCTCTCCTCCTGCATCTCGTCGGTGAAGACGCTGATCGCGTTACCGCCCTTGGTCTTCGCAACCATGACGGCCTGGTCGGCCTGGCTGAGGAGCGAACTCGTGGTGGCCTTACCCGGACGCCCCGCCGCCACGCCGATGCTGACACTGCGGCTGACCACCTCGCGGCCGAGCCGCACCCGTTCGGTCACGACGTCGCGGATGTGCTGCGCCCGTCTCTCCGCCTCCTCGAGACCCACCGACCCTCCGAGCACGAGCACGAATTCGTCGCCGCCCAGCCTCGAGACGAGGTCGTCGGCCTCGCTGGTCGATCTGAGCCGGTCCGCGATCGTCGAGATGAACCCGTCGCCCGCCCCGTGACCGAAGAAGTCGTTGAGGGGTTTCAGGCGGTCCAGGTCCAGGAACAGAATGGCGACCGGCCCGGGTTCGGTCGACGCCAGGCGGGTGTCCAGGTGGTGGTAGAGGGCGCGCCGGTTGCTGAGTCCGGTGAGGGAATCGTGATCGGCCGAGTAGCGCAATTGCTCCTCTACGACGATGCGGGCCTGGACCTGGGCGAGCAGGGCGGCGATCGCCTTGAGGACGTCAAGCTCCGGCGGCGTCCAGTCGCGGTCGCCGAACTTGATGAATCCGAGCGTGCCCGTCGTCGTCTCGCCGGACAGCAGCGGAACGGCGGCGAGCGACACCTGCGGCACCCCCGACGCCTCGCGGACCCGTTCGTTGTAATCCGGACCGGACACCTCCGGACGGAAGATGGCGACTTCCTTCTGGTGCTCGATCTGGGCGAAGGTCGGATCGGCATCCTTGAAGTAGACGACGCCGAGTGGGTCGGGGTCGGGGATGAAGGGCCGAAGAGGGTATTCCGCGACCAGGACCGTCGCCGCGATCTCGTGGTCGGTGAACCGGAGAAAGCTGGTGTCGACCTCGAAGTGTTCCACGAGATCCTCCAGCACACGGGTGGCCACGGCCTTGAACGAGACCGCGTCGACAGGCGTGAGCCGGGACGCCACGGTTGTCACCAGGGTCTCGAGCTTTTCGGTTTGCTTCTCGGTGTTCACGGGCCCTCCTGTCGTTACGATATCCGCCTTCGCACCCGGTCGGCGCGGCGCTCGCTCCGAACCGACGGGCCCGGCGCATGGCTGAGCCGTAACACCATGGCGAGCGCCTCACCTGCCTTCGCTCCGACGACGTCGAACAATTCTTCCCGCAGCCTCTCCAATGGTGCCGCATACCGCGGTGAGAGTTGTTCGAGTTCCGCACTTTCCACACCGTAGAGAAACACCGGCGAAATCGGCTGGACGGCGAGGCCGAGCGCCTGCGCGTGGATCCACACGCTTTCGGTCGCCTCACCGCCGCGCACATAGTCCCGTGAGGTGCTGCCCGGAACCGCGACGACCGCGACAGCCGAACTCGAGGCGATGCGGTCCGCGGTGGACTTGCCCAGCGCCTGTCCCGCGTCCTGTGCGCCGAGTCGTTCCATGACCTCGGGTCTCCGCAACAGCGCGAGCGTCGACAGTTCCGCCGAGTCGAGTTCCAGTGCGCGCACGTCGATGCCGGTGTCGACCGAATCCCGGGGTGGCCACCGCAACTCGCCGATCATCTCGCGGTGCAGGGTGGGTGTGAGGAAACGGATGCGGTCCGACTCCGCCAGAATGGCGCCGATCGCCGCGATGTCGTCCCGGTCGGTGACCAGGCAGAGGCGGGCGCCTTCGCGAGCCGCGGCCTCGGCGAGAAGGCCGGCCTGCGAGTCGTCCAACGGCCGGGGGACGCCCAGCCTGCGGTTGGTGGTCCGGTCGAGCATGTGCTCGTAGCGGTCGCTGAGTTCCCGGTCGTTGCCGCTGCCGAACGTCATCGTGGCGACGGGAAGCCCCGGACCGCGGTCGTGGACCGTCACCGCGCCGAGAAGCCCGGCGGCGGACGCGGCGATCCGGGCGTTGTGCAGCGCGGCGCCGACCGCGACACAACTGCCGCGGTACCCGACGTCCATGGCCGTCGTGTGCTCCGGGGCCAGGGAGATGGTCAGTCCCGCGTCGTCGGCCGCGATCGTCCACGGCTGGACGTTGCCGCCAGAGGGCGCGCGGGCCGCCGCATTCACGATGGCGTCGACAGTGTCCTGCGGCGGGGCCGCGGCCCGGTTCACCGGTTGCTCCGGMAGGTGTTGCGGCAGCGGTGGATCGGCGAGGGCATCGAGATGATCGTCCAGATCCATCCGGCAGCGACCCGACGCGAGCGGCTGCCCGAGCCCGATGCGCCGCACCGCCGCCGCGACCTCCGCCCCACCGAGCAGCACTTCGCCCCCGAGCTGAGGCCACGTGGTGATGGTTTCGTCCACCTCCACCAACGACGCCGCCATCGTCGCCGACAACTGTCCGGCGTCGAGAATCTGCAACACGAGCGGAATCTTGTCCCGCGAGCCGAGGCCCGCCAGCGATTCCACGTCGACGTCACCGATCACTCCGTGGAACAAGGGTCGATCGGGTTCGACGTCGAAACGCTCGACGTCCAGCAGACCCCGGTCACTGGTCGCCATCAGCACCGGCAATCCCCTGCGCCGGGCCTCCCGCCGCAGGGACACCTTGACGTCGAGGGAGTCGCATTCGTCGATCACCACGTCCGTGCCGTCCAGAAATTCGGCGACCGATTCGACGTCGACACCGTCCTTCCATAACGTCACTGTGACGTAGGGGTCGATCTCCGCGACACGGCGGGCGGCGACCACTGCCTTGTTCACGCCGAGGTCCAGAACGGTGCCGGGAACCCGGTTCAGGTTGGACAGCTCGAGCGTGTCGAAGTCCGCGAGCCGCAAGCCGCCGCACGCGCCTTCCAGCGTGAGAGCTAACGCGACGGCGTGACCGACACTCAGACCGACGATCCCGACGGTGACGTCCCTGAGGCGTTCCTGCTCCTGCGCGGTGACCTTGTTCCGATTCCGGTCCAGCCGCAACAGCCGGAACGACGTAGGACCGAGCAGACGCACCACGGTCCGTCGCCACGAGTAGTACGCCCACACCGGAGCCTCATCGAGCACATCTGAGCCCGGCGCGGGAACGAGGGAACGCAGAGCGTCCCGCTGATGGTCGAGTCGATCGACGAAGGCTACCGCGGGGTCGCGGCGGAGGCGGTCGAGTACCGCCGCGTCCCCGGAGTGGCCCTCGTCGAGCAGCAGTGCGGTGTACTCACCGTGGGTTTCGTTCACGAGACGCTCCGCATCGGCCGGACGACGTCTCCTCCCGTCCCCGTCGCGATGGCTGCCGACGGCGTCGGTCCGGACGTCGTGAGTAACAGTTGGGCCAGCTGCATGGATTCGGCGCGGCCCCTGCGCCTACTCCGATCCCACCACATCAGCCGTGTCTCGTAGCGGTCATCCGGATAGGGCACGGGAGCAATATGGTCTGCCACTACCCCACCGGTGGTTCGCCACGTGTCCAACACGTGGGATGCGGCGGTCGCGAGCATGAACTGGACGTCGAGCAGATCCATCGAGAAGGTAGCAAAACGACCCAGTGCGCCGACGAGTTCACCGCGCCGGGCGGCGGTGTCCGACACCCATGCGCCCTTCGCCTCCACGACACCGAACGGCAGCCGGTCCTCGATCATCCGGCGGACGGCGGGAGCCCCGGGATCGTTTGCCCATTCCGTGATCGCATGCGCCTGACCAGCATAAATGTACGGCCCCTGCGCGCGGACACCCGCTGCGACGGAGCCGTTCGGCTCAATCGCGACGAAGAAGATCGCGGTGCTGTCGCCGTCCTGAATCCGGCGGTACTCGAGCGCCTTCTCGGCGCCGTACTTGCGATAGCCCGCTACCGCTCCCTCGAGATATGCTTCCCACAGCTCGGGCTCGTCGGAGGGCCGGGCGACGACGAAGCGACACTCCGACCGTGGATCCCACACGCTCAGCGTTCGGTCAATTAGGGTGTCTGTCGACCACGCGTCGACCTGCGGACGCGACAGCTGTTCAACTGGCATTGGCTTTCCCATCGGAGTCGGTGCGGCAATTCCGGGGACTCACGGGTTACGTAAAGACCCCAAGAACTGGACACACGAACCCGGTCACAGCCCCGCGGCTACTTATTTTCCGCGTTTACACCGGATTTGTCACCTGAGATGCCACAAATGCGCTCGAAAACAAACTTCAGGTCGGTAATTGTCGACCCGAATTTAAGCGAGGGAAATGAACAGCTCGACGTTGCTCGGAGCGCGGAAGACCTCGATCTCCTCCGCGTAGGCGCGCTCGATGCGCCCTTCCTTCTCCGCCAGCTCGGCCTGAATCCACACGTCCTCGATCGGGTCGGACGATCGTCCGTCGGGCGTGAACTTGGCGAAGTAGCCGGCCGGGACACGCACCAGTACGTCACCGACCTCGAGCTGACCGAGGTCGGTACACCGATATCCGATCACGGCGGTCCACCCCAGATCCGGGACCGCGACATATACGGTGACCAGCTCGGCAGTGCCGCGTTGCTGGATGCGCTCGCGGGTGAACTTCATCAGATCGGTCGAATGCGCCGACGAGCTGAGTTCCGTGCGCGGCAGAACGAGCCCCCCGAAGTCGGCGGACTCACGCTTGACGATCTCGAAACTCATTGCGGCCCCTGCATCGTGGCGGGTGGCACTATCGCCACATACAGATCGATCCCGAATGCGTGCGGGTAGAACTCGAAGTCGCCGGTGTAGGACCTCTCGATCTGCCGCGATTCCTCCGCCTCACGAATCTGCCCCCAGAGCGCGTCGAATAGGTCGGGAAAGGTTCCGACCGAGGAGAACTTTGCATAGGTTCCCGCAGGAATCCGTGAGACCAGATGCCCGCGCCCGACCTGATCGATCGATGTGCACTCGTAGCCCACGATTTGCGTGTAGTACGAGTTGATCTCGGGAGCGTGGTCGACATAGGCAGACGCCAAAGGCCTGTCCACGTTCTGCGCCAGCAGGGTGGACCACGTCTTTTCGAGATCCTTGTCGCGCGCTTTCCCCAGCGCCCTCTTGGGGCTGCGGACGGCCAGTCCGGCGACCAGCGTCTCTTTGCGTTCGACTATGACGAACGGCATCGGGCACCCTCCGCTGTCACCGGCACATTGGGCCTGTAATGGCTATTAATGTTCGCCCGCCTTTAATTTGGGGGACGAGATATCACCATACCTCCTCCGTATCCCGCGGTCTGCGCCCTTAGTCGCGAAAACCTCCAGGACTGAGAAATCGCCCATTTGACCGAGTCCCAACATGTCGCCAAGTAAAAGAACAGTCATCCTTAATTCGGACTATATACATACTTGAAGTTGGTTTAGAGCCTTGCAAGACGACTCCAAGTGTGGTTAATTGGACGGATCGAGACTTCGGGTGTGACGCAACTCACGCGCAGCGGCCTCCAGGTCTCGGTGACGAGGGGAGACTGCCCGTGCGCTGCCGACTGTGCGACTCCGATCGCTTGCGAAGCGTCCTGGATCTGGGAGCGACGCCGCCGTGCGAGCTCTTCTTGACCGAACAAGGCCTGGACGCCCCCGAGACGAACTACCCGCTGCACCTACGCATCTGCGAGGACTGCCTCCTGCTTCAGATTCCGGCCCTGATCTCTCCGCAAGACACCTTCACCGACTATGCCTACTACTCGTCCTACTCGGACTCATGGGTCGAGCACGCACGCCGATTCGTCCACTCTTCGGTGTCGCAACTCGGCCTCGACGCGCGCTCGTTGATCGTCGAGGTCGCGAGCAACGACGGCTACCTGCTGCAGCACGCGGTCGACGCCGGGATCCGCTGCGTCGGAATCGAACCTTCGCACAACGTCGGTGCGGCCGCGCGTGAACGAGGAGTTCCCACTCTCACGGCATTTCTCGACGAGGAACTGGCCGCGCACGTCCGCGCGGAGCACGGGCCGGCAGACCTCGTGGTTGCCAACAACGTGTACGCGCACATCCCCGACCTCCGCGGGTTCACTCGCGCTCTGCGTACCCTCGTTGCCGACGACGGCAGGCTGAGTATCGAGGTGCACCATGCCCTGAATCTGATCGTCCTCGCGCAATTCGACACGGTCTATCACGAACATTTCCAGTACTACACACTCCTCTCCGCGACGAGTGCGCTCGCCACGGCCGGCCTCTCGGTCGTCGACGTGGAACTACTGGAAACACACGGCGGCTCGATCCGGATCTGGGCGCGTCCCGACACTGCAGGCGCGGTGCCCACACAGCGTGTCGCCGAGGTGTTGAAGCAGGAGGAAGAAGCCGGCCTGCACGACGCCGAAGGATACGGCCGACTCGAACTGAAGGCCAGAGCCACTCGACAACAGTTACTCGGGTTCCTTCTCGCCTGCCGAGCCCAGAACCGGACCGTCGTCGGCTACGGCGCTCCCGGCAAGGGCAACACACTGCTGAACTACTGCGGAATTCGTCCCGACCTCCTCGAATAC
>NZ_JBFUHV010000237.1:0-10624 GCF_056402215.1 Rhodococcus sp. P4_B6
GCCTCGAACAGGTCCCGGCGGACATCGTCCGACGCTGCGCGGGCCTCCCCGGTGGTCCACCAGTTCGTGATCCACTCGAGTTGGACATGGGTGATGCCGTTGTCGGCGAGCATTTTCGCGACGGCGCCCAGGCCGATCGTCTCGCGCGCGGCGACCAGGTCGGGGCGGGTCAATCCGAATCCGGTGTAGCCGGTTCGGGCGACCGCTTCGATCCGGTCCCGGATTGGGACCGGACTGCGGTCCGAACCTCGTGCAGGCATCACGTCACCGGCTGAAGTCCAGCATGCGGCCAATAGTTCCGGACGTGGTGAGTGGGTCATGCCTCGTCGTACCCTTCGGTGGTCGTCTCGATCGTAGAACGCGGATGGCGAGGAAGTCGTAGAGCGACGGTCATGAATTCTTCACCGGGGTGACGGCGCCCACATTGTTCATCGATACGATCAGCGCTTCCGCCACCTCGATGGCGCGCAGACCGTCGCGGGCGGACGCCAATGGGCTGCGGGTCCCCTCGGTGAGGGCGTCGACCCATGCCTGCAACTGCCGCCGGTAGCTGTCGGCGAACAGCGGCCGCCAGTCCTCCGGGTACGTGGCCGTCGAACGCAGCGACGCGTCGACCGTCAGGGCGTGACTCGGCGCCAGGCTCACTGCTCCGGTTTCGCCGACCACCTCGCAGCGCACGTCGTAACCGTATCGTGCGTTGACGAACACATCGACCACGGTCAGCACATCGTCGGCGGTACGCAGCATCAGAATCTGCGGGTCGCGCCGGGAGGTGTCCATGGAGGTGGACTTCGGTGCGTGCCAGCTGACCTCGACGATCTCGGACCGGAGAAGCCAACGGGTGATGTCGATTTCGTGAATTGCGGAGTTGGTGACGGTGTCGGTCGAATTTCCACCCGGATATGCGGTCACGTTGCGGTGGGATGCTCGGATCAGCAACGGGGTGCCGACGGATCCGGACCGGATCGCCGTTGCCAATTCCTCGTACGGCGCATGGAATCGGCGCATGAAACCCACGGAGATCAGCGGATTCGCCAGTGCCAGGTGCTCTTCCCGGGTGACCAGGCTGGCGCATTCGTCGACACTCGGGGCCAGCGGCTTCTCGCACAGCACCGGCTTGCGGTGATCGAGGCACAGACTCACCTGCTCGGCGTGGGCGGAGTCGTGGGACGCGATGATCACCGCGTCGACGTCCGGGGCGGCGATCAGCTCTGCCGCGGTCGCGACGGTGCGGGCGCCGACCTCTTCCGCGATCGTGGCGGCGCGGGAGGCGTCGAAGTCGGTGATCACGGTGACCGTTGCCCCGGAGACCACCGCGTGCAGTGTCCGGACGTGATCGGCGCCCATCACCCCGACGCCGATCACACCCACCCGGACGGTCATGACGCCACCGCGGCCGGGTCGCGGCCGTCGAGAACCGCGATGGCGCCCTCGACCGCGGCACGGATCGTCAGGGCCATCGCCCGATCCGTGAACCCCATCAGGTGCGGGCTGAGAGTTGTGTTGGCGTGGTCGAACACCGGGTGGTGTTCGGGCGGTTCGCGATCGAAGACGTCGAGGCCGAGTCCCGCGAGGTGCCCGGACTGCAACGCCGCGTGCGCGGCGTCGAGGTCGATCAGCGCGCCGCGGCTGCAGTTGACCAGGATCGATCCCGGCCGCATGACTGCCAGCCTCGTCTCGTTGATCAGGTGATGGTTCTCCGCGGTCAGCGGCGTGTGCAGGGTGACGAAGTCACTCGCGGTGAGCACCTCGTCGACATCGGCACACCGGTACGCCTCGGGGATCTCGGCGAACGGATCGTAGGCCCGCACGGTCAGGTCGAACGCTTCGGCGATCTGGGCAACCTTGCGGCCGATCCGCCCGAACCCGACGATGCCCAACGTTGCTCCCTCGAGGTCCCCGACGGTCACGTTTCCGCGTTCGGCCCAGCGGCCGCGCCGCACCACGCCGGTCAGCGTCGGCAGGCGCTTGACCAACGAGAGCAGGTGCGCGAAGACACCCTCGGCGACCGAGACGGTGTTGGTGCCCGGGGTGATGACCACCGGGATCCCGCGCCGCCGCGCCTCGGCGACGTCGACGAGGTCGGTGCYGACTCCCGTGCGGGCGAGGACCTTCAGCGACGGCATCCGGTCGAGCATCGCTGCGTCGACGGTGAACGCCGCCCGCACGATCGCCGCCTCGGCGACCGCCAGTTGTTCCTCGGTGGGGTCGAGAACCAGTTGGTGATGGGCGGCCAGATACGGGTCGACGAGCTCCCGGTCGAGCGGGCCCAGGCCGACGAACAGTTGCGTGGAGATCGTTGTTGACATCAGCGTCCTTGCAGGTGTCGAAAGCGGTGGTCAGGCGGTGCGGGAGGCGGTGGTGCCCGCGACGACGTCGAGCTTCTGCCACTGCCCGGTGGCGGCGGAGGTCTCGGCGGCGGTGACGATCGCCGCCGCCGACGCGGCGTCGTGCACGTTCGAGTTCTCCTGCGGCCCACCGGTGACGGCGAGCAGGAACTTCTTGGCCTCGATCGTCTTGAGGTCGTCGAAGCCGAGGGCGTTGCCCGGGCCGGGCTGGAAGCGGGAGTAGTCGCCGTGCTTCGGGCTGGCGTTGACGGTGAGGTAGCCCTGTTCGGCGTTGGTGCGGCCCAGGCACACCTTCAGTTCGTTCATCCGCTCGAAGTCCCACTTCAGCGAGCCCTCGGTGCCGTAGACCTCGATCTGGTAGCCGCACTCGGGTCCGACGATCACCCGGGACGCCTCGATTGTGCCCACCGCACCCGACCCGGGGCCTTCGGAGCCGAACCGCACCAGCGCGGCGGCGTAGTCCTCGTTCTCCACCGGACCCATCTCACCGTTCTCGATGACCGCGAAATGGGTGCCCGATCCCATCGCCAGCTTCGGGCGTTCGGTGTAGACGGTGCTGGTGAGCGCGTTGATCTCGGCGATCGGCCCGACCACGTACTGGCACAGGTCGCTCGCGTGGCTGAACAGGTCCGCCAGCACACCGGAGCCGGCGAGTTCGCGGTCGAATCGCCAGGACAGGGCGCCGTTGGGTTCGTTGGCGTATCCGGAGAAGAACGAGGCCCGCACGTTGGTGATCCGGCCGAGGCTGCCCTCGGTGATCAGCTTCCGGGCGTGCTCGACGGCGGGGGCGTGTCGGTAGTTGTACCCGATCGAGGTGATTACCCCGGCGTCGGTGGCCGCGGCCTCGATCGCCGCGGTCTCGGTGTAGCTGCGTCCCACGGGCTTTTCGATCCAGAAGTGCTTGCCCGCCTTCGCCGCGGCGATGCCGATCTCGGCGTGCAGGAAATTCGGTGCGCAGATGGAGACGACGTCGACGTCCGGGTGCGCGAGCACCTCGCGATAGTCGGTGGTGCCCTCGGCGAAACCGAGGACATTCTTGGCGAAGTCGACACGGCTCGCGGCGGTATCGGCGGCGATCACCAGCTTCGGGGTGACCCCGAGTTCGGGGTAGACGATCGGGACGTCGCGGTACGCGCGGGCGTGCAGTTGTCCCATCCAGCCGACGCTGATCAGTCCGACTCCGACGGTGCGGGTTGTGCTCACGATGACTTCCTTTACTGGTCTTGTTCGGGGCGGGCGGTAGCGAACGCCTCGGACAGCGCCGCGGCGAGCAGGGTGGAATCGGAGCCGATGGCCACGAATCGGAAGCCGAGTTCGACGTAGCCGGCTGCCAGGGCGGCGTTGGCGGCGAGGATGCCCGCGGTCTTGCCGTGCTGGTGGGCGGCCTCGAGCACCCGCCCGAGGGCCGCGGTGAAGACCGGGCTGTCGAACTGCAGCGGCACCCCGAGTGCGAACGACAGGTCCAGTGGGCCGACGAACAGTACGTCGACCCCGTCCTGGGCGGCGATCTCGTCGACCGCGTCGAGGGCGGCGAGAGTTTCGATCTGGATCACCCCGAGCGTCGCCTGCTCCTCGGCGAGCAGGACGGAGCGGTCCATGCCCCACCGGCAGGAGCGGTTGTAGGTGGCGACCCCGCGGTCGCCGCGAGGCGGGTACGCCAGGTGGGTGATCGCGTCGACTACCTGATCGGGCTTGTCCAGGCGCGGCACCATCACACCGGCGGCACCCTGATCGAGGACCCGCCCGATCCGGATACGTTCCCCGGATTCGACCCGCACCACCGTCGGAACCCCGTAGGCGCCGGCGGCGAGAATCGAATCCCGCAGCGCGTCTTCCGATCCGGCACCGTGTTCGAGGTCGAGCAGGATCCAATCGGCACCGGCCGCGGCACACACCTCGGCCGCGGTCGAGGAGGCCATGCCGACGAACGTGCCGACGGTGGTCTCACCCTGTGCCAGACGCTGACGCAGGGTTCCGGCGTCGAGAGGGCTGTTGTTGCTCATCCGAACCACCTCTGCCGTCCCACGGCGTTGTCGTAATCGGCGCGCAGGCTCTGCACCCATTCCTGGTTCGAGACTTCGGCGGGGGCCACGTCCCACCAGACGTCCCCGCCAGGCAGGTCCACGTGCGGCACCGTCGGAACCACGATGACCACCGGCCCGGACACCTCGCGGGTCTGCTCCAGTGCGGTACGGACCTCGGCTGTGGTGGTGGCGCGGATCGCGATGGCGCCGAGGCCTTCGGCGATCTTCCGCAGGTCGACCTTCAGGTAGTCGCCTTCGAGGCGCGCCTTGTCCCCGCTGTCGGTGATGATGTCGCCGTCGGTGCGGTAGCGGAACTCGTTGCCGAATTCCCTTCCGTTGCGGTTCATCTGCAGGCGGTGGATGACCTGGTAGCCGTGATTCTCGGAGACGACGATGGTGACGTCGAGGCCCTCCTGGGCGGCGGTGACCAGTTCGGTCGGGGCCATCAGGTAGGTGCCGTCGCCGATGAAGGTGACGATCCGCTGGCCGTGGTTGCCCTCGGCGAGGCGCACGCCCATTGCGGCCGGGATCTCGTAACCCATGCAGGAGAACCCGAATTCGAAATGCGCGCGCCGGTCGCCGGTGGCGTCCCAGACCTTCTGCAGGTCGCCGGGCGGGCCGCCGGCGGCGGCGATGATGGTGTCGCCGCCGCGGGCATGCTCCTGCAGCAGCCCGATCAGTTGCGGCTGGGTGAGCACCGCACCGGTGACCGGCGCGTCCGGGTGCTCGGCGGGGTCGAATGCGGTGTCCGGGTCGAGGGCGGCGGCCCGGATCGGGGCCCAGTCCGCCTTCGCCGTCCGCACCGTCTCCTGCCACGCGGTGCTGGTGGTGTGTGCGGCAAGCGCGGCGGTCAGCGCGGCGAGGCCGAGACGGGCGTCGGCCAGGATCCCGGTGGCACCCTGCTTGCGGGTGTCGGCGTCGACCACGTTCAGTGATGCGAAGCGGACGTTCTCGTTCTCGAAGATCGACTGCGAGCCGGTGACGAAGTCGGTCAGCCGGGTGCCGACACTGATCACCAGGTCGGCCTGCTTGACCAGCTTGTTCGAGGCGAAGTTGCCCTCGAGGCCGACGCCGCCGACCTGCCACCACTCGTCGCGACTGACCGCGCCCTTGCCGCCGAACGACTCGACCACCGGAATCCCGACCTGCTCGGCGAGTTCCTCGAGTGCCGCGGTGGCATCCGAATAGTGCACGCCGCCACCGGCGATAATCACCGGACGCTCTGCCTCCCGAATCTGGGCGGCGACGTCGTCGACCTCCGCGGGGTCGGGCAGCGGGCGGCGGATCTTCCAGTCACGCGGTTCGAAGAACTCGACGGGGAAGTCGAACGCGTGGGACTGGATGTCCTGCGGCAGCGACAGCACCACGGCACCGGTGTCGGTGGGGCTGGTCAGTACTCGCATCGCCTGCGGGAGCGCGGTCAGCAGTTGCTCCGGGCGGTTGATGCGGTCGAAGAACTTCGCCACCGGACGGAACGTGTCGTTGACGGTGGTGTCGGATTCGCTGGCGTGCTCGAGTTGCTGGAGCACCGGTCCCTGGTGCCGGGTGGCGTAGGTGTCACCGGGTAGCAGCAGCAACGGGAGCCGGTTGATGGTGGCCAAACCGGCGGCGGTGACCAGATTCAGCGCACCCGGTCCGATGGACGCGGTCACCGCGAGGGTGGCGCGGCGGCGGCTGGCCTTGGCGTACGCGGTGGCGATGTGAGCGAGGTACTGCTCGTGCCGACCCTGAATGAACGGCAGTTCGTCGGACAGTTCGTCGAGGGCCTGTCCGAGGCCCGCGACGTTGCCGTGCCCGAAGATGCCCAGTGCGGCCGGGATGAGGCGGCGACGGTCGCCGTCGGCAACCGAGTACTGCGCCGCGAGATACTTCACTACCGCCTGGGCCGTGGTCAGCCGCACGGTCTTGTGTGTGCTCAGTGATGTCATGTCGTCGTTTTCTGTGAGTGCCACGAAAGTGCCTGAGGGGGAGGCGGGTTACCAGGGGCGGCCGTGGAGGACGATGGTCTTCTCCTCGGTCATTTCCTCGACCGCCGAGCGGACGCCTTCCTTGCCGATGCCGCTGCCCTTCAGGCCGCCGTACGGCATGAGGTCGGCGCGCCAGAGCGGGGTCCAGTTGATGTGGATGTTGCCGGCGTCGATCTGCCGCATCGCCCGCGTGGTCGCCGAGACGTCCGAGGTGAACAGTCCTGCGCCGAGGCCGTAGTCGTTGTCGTTGGCGAGGTCGATCGCCGACTCGATGTCGGCGGCGGACGAGACCGCGACCGCGGGGCCGAACAGTTCGTCGCGGCTGAACGGGGAAGAGGGGTCGACGCCGGCGACGACGGTCGGGGTGACGACGGCGCCGTCCCGGTCACCGCCGGTGAGGACCTTCGCACCGGCCAGCGCTGCGTCGGCGATCGCCGAATGTACGCGTGTGGCTTCGGCTTCGGAAATCAGCGAGCCCAGCCTGGTGTCGGTGTTCGCGGGGTCGCCGACGACGATGCTCTCGACCTTCGGGACCAGGGCGTCGAGGAAGTCCGCCTCGACGGACTGATCCACGATGACCCGCTGCACGCTGATGCAGACCTGTCCGGCGTTGATGTAGCCGCCGGCCGCGACCGCCGAGGCGGCAAGTTCGATGTCGGCGTCCGGGAGAACGATCACYGGGCAGGAGGCACCCAACTCCAGCGACAGCTTCTTGACTCCCGCAAGCGAACTGATGCGGGTGCCGATTCCGGTCGAGCCGGTGAACGACACCTTGCGAACCCGTGGGTCGGTGACCAGGACGTCACCGAGCGCGGAGCCCGGGCCGGTCAGAACTGACAGGGACTCGGGGGCGAGGCCGGCGTCGACGAAGCACTCGGCGAGTTTCAGTGCGGTCAGTGGGGTGGTGCGGGCAGGCTTGAGTACAACCGCATTACCGGCGGCCAGCGCCGGAGCGATCTTGTGCAACACCAACAGTGCCGGGTAGTTGAACGGTGTGATCGCCACGACGATCCCGCAGGGCTGGCGCAGCGTGAACCCGACCTTCTCGAGCCCGGTTCCGGGGTTGGCGTCCAGCGGCAGCGTCGAGCCGTAGAGCTGGCTGCCCTCGAACGCTGCCAACCGGATGATGCTGCCGGACCGGTCGGCCTCTCCGCGCGCCTCGCTGATCGGCTTCCCGGTCTCGGCGCTGATGGTCTGCGCGATGTCCTCCGCCCGTTCGTCGGCCAGATCGGCCGCACGCATCAAGGTCGCCACCCGCTCATGAGCGGGAGTGGCTCGCTGGATTCGGGCACCGGCCTCTGCCCGGTCCAGGGCGAAGGCGGCATCGGCGGCGGTGGCCACCGGAACCGAATCGATCACGCGGCCGTCGAACGGTGATCGGATGAGGTCGGTGGTGCGGTCAGTGGCGCCACGCCACTCACCAGCGAGCAACATGTCCATGTCGGCTCCATATCGGGACTCGTTCGCCGCCCACCGTGAGGACGGCAGGGCGACTGAGGATGACTTGAAAAGGGTTGGTGCCGAGTCGAATACCTGCCTCGCTCGGACACGTCTGTACCCGAATCGAAAGAGGATTCGGGCCGGGACGCCCGGCGCGGCGCTCGCGCGGCGGGCTGCGTGGCATCGCCGTCACCGGAGGCCGCAGCGGCGGTGAACTAGGCGTAGGCGGGGCTTGTCTCGTCGGACCTACGGATCCGCGAGCGCTTGTGCCACTTCGGTGGGGAATTGCTGATGCTCATGCAGCCAGTCTTGCTGTGACTGGCACCTCAATCAAGATTGATAACCCATCAAATTCACCTCATACGGAGGGTTGACGACCAGGAGGTCGAGTCGGTCGCCGACCAGGCTCAGGACGAGCGGCGTGTCAGGACGAGCGGATCACCGTCGGTGATTGCAATCGTGTGTTCGCTGTGGGCGGTCCGCGAGCCGTCGGCCGATCGGATGGTCCACCCGTCGGGGTCGTAGACGATCTTGTCGGTTCCGCGGGCGAACCAGGGCTCGAGTGCGAGGGTCAATCCGGGTCGCAGCACCAGGCCCCGTCCGGCCCGCCCCTGGTTGGACACGTGCGGGTCCTCGTGCATCGTTCGACCGAGTCCGTGCCCGCCGAATTCGGTGTTGACCGGGTAGCCGTAGTCGGCGGCGACCGCACCGATTGCCGCGGAAATGTCGCCGAGGCGCCCGCCCGGACGTGCGGCGTCGATACCGGCGGCGAGGGCGCGCTCGGTGGCCTCGATCAGTCGCTGGTCGTCCGCTCGGGGTGTGCCGACGATCAGGCTGCGCGCCGAGTCGGCCACCCACCCGTCGATCGATACCGCGATGTCCATGCTCAGCAAGTCCCCGTCGCGCAGGGTGTAGTCGTGCGGTAGCCCGTGGAGCACCGCATCGTTGACGGACAGGCAGATGACGTTGTGGAACGGACCGCGGCCGAATGACGGCGCATAGTCCCAGTAGCAGGACAGCGCTCCGCGCTCCTCGATCAGGTGCCGGGCGCGGTGTTCGAGGTCGAGCAGATTCGCCCCGACCAGGGCGCGCGATTGCAGGTCGTCGAGCAGTTCGGCGATGAACGCGCCGGTGGTGCGCATTGCCTCGATCTCCTGTGACGTCTTCAGTTCCAACACGCGCTCACACTCCACTTTCTCGCAGACAACCCGGTATAGAAATACCAGGCTAGTGGATGGCTCGGTATTTTCATACCGAGCGTGGCGTATCCTTGTCGCATGGTGCGATCCCCTTTGACGCCGCAGCAGCGCGCCGCCGGCAAGCGACTCGGCGCTTACCTCCGGCAGGCGCGCGGCGACCGCAAGCCCGCCGAAGTGGCGCATGCCGCGTCGATCTCACCCGAGACCCTGCGCAAGATCGAGACGGGACGTCTGGCAACTCCGGCCTTCACGACAGTCGCCGCACTCGCGGCTGTGCTGGCGGTCCCGCTGGAGGACCTCGCCCAGATCTGCCTTCCCGAACTGAACCTTCAGCAGACCGGGTAGTAAGCGAGGCGCCGCCGGAGTAGAGGATGCGGTCGACGCCGAGGGTTTCGACGCAGTACTGCAGCTGCGCCTGGCTGAACATCCCCTATGGGGTGATGTAGACGTTGCCGCGAACATGCACGAATAGTGCTCACCGGTCGGCGGCTCGGTGATCAGCTTCCCCACGGGGTCCGTTACCTGTCGAAGGCTCGCTGGTCGTCTCCCATTAGCCACCTATCCTCCCGGGGACGCCTCGCAGGCGCGAAAATGGGATCGGGTCGCCTGCCGACGCCGACTTTCCCTTGAGCCTGAGCTCGTTCATTAGCCTGGCGCCGGGGCCCCGACCTGGAAGGGTCACGCATTGTTGCTCCGAGCACGCCGGTCAGAATTTCGGTTCCCTTGACCGAGGCCCCCAGGCGGCCCGCCGTTGTGTATGCGTGTGGGATGCGGAAGGAGGACAACAGAAGTGAATTCATTGCCGGAACAGATTCCCGATGCTGAGCACGAACTGGTGGTCGAGTGTGTGTGCGCCATCGACGTGGCCAAGGCCTCGGGCAAGGTGTGCACCCGGACACCGGATCCGAAGCGACCAGGCCGGCGCGGCAGCACGGTGTGGGACGTCTCGGCCACGACTGCCGCGATTACGGATCTCGGCGAGCAGCTGGTGGCGGCGGGGATCGAGAGGATCACCGTTGAATCGACCTCGGACTACTGGCGGATCTGGTTCTATCTGCTCGAATCGGCCGGGTTGACGGTGCAGCTGGTCAACGCCCGCGATGTGAAGAACGTGCCGGGACGCCCGAAAACGGACAAGCTCGACGCCGTGTGGCTCGCCAAACTCACCGAGAAAGGTCTACTGCGGCCGAGTTTCGTCCCGCCGCAACCGATCCGGCAGTTGCGCGACTACACCCGGCTGCGGATCGATCTGACCCGTGATCGCACCCGCTATTGGCAACGACTCGAGAAACTGCTGGAGGACGCGCTGATCAAGGTGTCGTCGGTGGCTTCCAGTCTGGGTACCCTGTCGGTGCGCGACATGCTGGAGGCGCTGATCGCGGGCGAGCGTGACCCGCGGCGGCTCGCCGGTCTGGCCCGCGGCGCGATGAAAGCCAAGCACAACGCCCTCGTCGAGGCCCTCACCGGCCGGTTCGACGATCATCACGCCGAGCTGGCCCGGATGCTGCTCGACCAGATCGACACCCTCAACGCACAGATCGCGAGGCTCACCACCCGCATCGACGACCTGCTGGTCACCAGTATCGACGAGCCCGGTGACACGGTGCCGGCCGACGGCCACGACGCGGCGCGCGGCGGGTCTGGAC
>NZ_JBFUHV010000238.1:0-10396 GCF_056402215.1 Rhodococcus sp. P4_B6
GTCGAGAACGCGGGTCGAGAACGCGGGCTTCGCGAACAGTCCGATGTCGATCATCGGGTCCTTCATCGACTTCTGCCTGCGCACGAACACCACACCCGACACGACACCGACGAGACCGACGCCGAGGAGCACCGGGTCGACGCCGTGCACCACGGTCTCCTTGACCGCGTACACCAGCGGCAGCATCGTCGTCATCGACAACGCCGCGCTGAGCAGGTCGAACCGTCCCGGCGCGGGGTCCTTCGACTCGGGAATCACGATCGGTCCCACGGCGATCAGCACCAGCATCACGGGGATGTTGATCAGGAACACCGAGCCCCACCAGAAGTGCTCGAGCAGCCAGCCGCCGATCAGCGGGCCCGCCGCGGTGCCGCCACCGGCCATCGCTCCCCACACGCCGATGGCGAGGGTCCGCTGGCGCGGGTCGACGAAGATCGTGCGGATCAGGCCGAGGGTCGCGGGCATCAGGGTGGCACCCGAGATTCCCTGCAGCACACGGGCTGCGATCAGCATCTCGGGTGTCGGCGCCCATGCCGCGATCAGCGAGGCGATACCGAATCCGGCGGCGCCGAGGAGCAGTAGCCGGCGCCGCCCGATCCGGTCGCCGAGCGTGCCCATGGTGATGAGCAGTCCGGCGAGGACGAAGGAATAGACGTCGATGATCCACAGCAGCTGCGTGCTGCTGGGCTCGAGGTCGGCGCTGATGAACGGCAGTGCGAGGTCGAGCACCGTGCCGTCGACGGCGATCAGGAGGACGGCGAAGGCCAGGACGACCAATCCGAGCCAGTCTCGGCGTGATGCGGAGGACTGACCTGGCGCGCCGTAGGCGTCGTTGATCCCGCGATCCGTGGAGACAGACATTTATCTTCCTGCGACTTTCCGATTGGGGCCGGCAGCGTGATGAACCGTCCGGCCGGTACATTTTCGTTACCTTACCGTGAACCGTCCGGACGGTAAAGTTATTTCCCGGGTACAGTCCCTCACCATGGCTGCCGGTACGCGCGATCGAATACTCGACGCCCTCGAGAAGCTGCTGCTCGACGTGGGTATAGCCCAGGTGACCCTCGAAGCCGTCGCTGCGGAGGCCGGGGTGTCCAAGGGCGGACTGCTCTACCACTTCCCCAGCAAGGAAGCGCTTCTCGCCGCGATGGTGCGCCGGCTCGGCGAGCGGGCGGACGCCCAGCTCGCCGACGCCGTGTCCGGCGGCACCTCGCTGTCCGAGTGGTATCTCCAGGTTCCCGACGCGAGCACCACCGAGGAACTCGCCCTCTATCGTTCGACCATCGCCGCGCTACGGAGCGTCGACGGTCAGCACGACGAGATCCAGAAGGCCGTTACCGAAGTGATGCGCGGCTGGGACGAAGGTCTCCAGAGCGAGATCGACGATCCCGTGCAGGCCGAGATCGTGCGCCTCGTCGGCGACGGCATCTACCTGGCCGCTCTGCTCGGGCTCCCCATGCCCGAGCCCGAGCTGTACACGAAGGTCGTCGCGCGGCTGCTGCAGAAGTAGCGGCTCAGGTGAGGTAGCGGTAGGCGGGGCTCCCCGGCTCCAGGCGTTCCACCTGCATCCGGGACTGCTCCATCCGCTCGAGCAGCTCGCCGAGCCCCTCGGCCTTACCGAGTTCGATACCCACCAGGGCGGCGCCGGTCTCCCGGTTGTTGCGCTTCACGTACTCGAACAAGGTGATGTCGTCCTCGGGGCCGAGCACCTCGTCGAGGAAGCGGCGGAGCGCGCCCGGCTCCTGCGGGAAGTCGACGAGGAAGTAATGCTTCAGGCCTAGATTCACCAGCGAGCGTTCCAGGATCTCGCCGTACCGCGAGACGTCGTTGTTGCCGCCGGAGATCAGGCACACCACCGTGGAACCCGGTTCGAACGTGATGTTCCCGAGGGCCGCCACCGACAGGGCGCCCGCGGGCTCGGCGATGATGCCCTCGTTCTGGTACAGCTCGAGCATCGCGGTGCACAGCGCGCCCTCGTCGAGGTTGGTCATCACGAACGTCTCCGGATCGAGCCGGATCGTGGACGCCCCGCCGGCCTGGCCCAGCGACGTGTGCGTCACCACCTCGGCGCCGAGGGCGGAGACCACGGCGTAGGGCAGGTCGCCGACCCGCTTCACCGACGCGCCGTCGACGAACGGGTCGATCTCCGTCAACGTCACGGGACCACCGGCGACCAGGGCCGCCGTCATCGACGCCGCTCCCGTCGGCTCCACGCCGACGATGGCCGTGCGCGGTGCGTGCGCATGCAGGTAGGTGGCGATGCCGGCGATGCACCCGCCGCCGCCGACCGGGACCAGGACGGAATCGGGGGCCGCGCCGAGCTGGGCGAGGATCTCGGCGGCGATGGTGCCCTGACCGGCCGCGGTCCGGGCGTCGTCGAACGGCGCAACCATCGTCGCGCCCGTCCGCCGCACGTCGGCGGCGGCCGCAGCGGCGGCGGCGTCGTACGTCTCCCCCGTCAGGATCAGCTCGACGAACTCGCCGCCGTGCGCACGGATGCGGTCACGCTTCTGCTTGGGTGTGCTCGACGGGACGTAGATGCGGCCGGTGATTTCCATTGTGCGGCAGGCGAACGCGACGCCCTGCGCATGGTTGCCTGCGCTGGCGGTCACGACTCCGGCGGCACGCTCGGCGGCGTCGAGCTGGGCCATGAGATTGTAGGCGCCGCGAAGTTTGTAGGAGCGCACGACCTGCAGGTCTTCACGCTTGAGGTAGACGTTCGCGCCGGTCAGGGTCGACAGGCGGTCGCTCCACTGCAGTGGGGTGGCGTCGATCACGTGGGAAATTCGCTCGATAGCCGCGTCGATATCGCCCACCGTCAGGGGCGAGGTGATGTTCTGGGCTGCGGTATCGGGCGATGTGGACACCCGGATATGTTCCCACTCTCCGGCCATGGGATACCAGTCGGGTTCAGCCGCGCGGATCGAACTGGGACGGTCGCGGCACGTTCCGGACGTTCGACTTCGCCATTTTCACGGCCTCGCCGACACCCCCGTTCATCACCATCTTCGACAACGCCAGTGCGAAACCGGTGAGCTGCCCACCCGTGATGGTCGGCGGCAGCGACAGCGCCAACGGGTCGGTGACGAGATCGACGAGGGCCGGTCCGTCGTGATCGAACGCCTGACGCAGACCCGATTCGATGTCGGCCGGATCCTCGATCCGGCGGGCGAAGATGCCCAGCGCGGACGCCACCGCCGAATAGTCGACCGGCGCGACGTCGACCCCGAAATCCGGCAGCCCGTCCACCAGCATCTCCAGCTTGACCATGCCGAGAGTGGAATTGTTGAACACCACGACCTTGACCGGGAGCCGGTACATCGCGACCGTCACCAGTTCCCCCAGCAGCATCGACAGCCCGCCGTCGCCCGACACGGACACCACCTGCCTGCCGGGCGCGCACACCTGGGCGCCGATCGCGTGCGGCAGGGCGTTCGCCATCGATCCGTGCAGGGCCGAGGAGAGGAAACGCCGCGAGCCGTTCGGCGTCAGGTAGCGCGCCGTCCACACGTTCGACATTCCCGTGTCCGTGGTGAAGATCGCGTCGTCGGCAGCGAGGTCGTCGAGGATCGACGCGGCGTACTCGGGATGGATCGGGACGCGCTGCTTGGCCGGTTTCGTGTACGCGCCGACCACCTTGTTCATCAGCATCCGGTGCTTCTCGAGCATGTCGTCGAGGAATCGGCGGTCGTCCTTCCGCCGGATCAACGGGACGAGCGCACGCAACGTGCTCTCCACGTCGCCGTGCACCGCCAGATCGACGTCCGTTCTCCTGCCGATTCGCTGTGCGGCCCGGTCGATCTGCGCGGTGCGGACGCCGTCGGGGAGGAACTGGTTGTACGGGAAGTCCGTTCCGACGAGCAGCAGGAGATCGGCGCCGTGCATCCCGTCGTGCGCCGCCCCGTACCCCAGCAGCCCCGTCATCCCGACGTCGAAGGGGTTGTCGTACTGGATCCATTCCTTGCCGCGCAGGGTGTGACCGATCGGCGCACCGATCGCGTCGGCAAGGCCCAGCAACTCCTCGCGTGCCGCGCGCACCCCTTCCCCGGCGAAGATCGCGACCTTCCCTGCCGCGTTCACGGCGTCCGCGAGTGCCTGCACGTCGGACTGGTCCGGCACGACCGACGGCGCAGCCGTGCGCGGCACCGACGGCGCCCGCCCCTCGGCGGGGCGGTCCGCGATGTCACCTGGCAGGGTGATCACCGCGACGCCGGACAGCGCGGTCGCATGCGCGATGGCGGACGCCATGACGCGCGGGGCCTGGGCGGGACTTCCGATCAGCTCCGTGTACCGGGAGCACTCGACGAACAGCCGGTCCGGGTGGGTCTCCTGGAAGTAGCCGAGACCGATCTGCTCGCTCGGGATCTGCGCCGCGATCGCGAGCACCGGCGCCCCGGACCGGTCCGCGTCGTAGAGACCGTTGATCAGGTGCAGATTGCCCGGCCCGCACGAGCCGGCGCAGACCGCCAGTTTGCCGGTGACCTGCGCCTCCGCGGCCGCGGCGAAGGCGGCGGCCTCCTCGTGCCGGACGTGGATCCAGTCGATGCCGCCGTTGTCCGCCCCGCCCGAACGCCGGACGGCGTCGACGACGGGATTGAGGCTGTCGCCCACGATTCCGTAGATCCGCCGGACGCCGGCGTCCTGGAGTTGACGTACCAGTTGATCGGCAACGGTTTTCGCTCTCATCGGGCCTCCGGTCGGGGACGGTCGAACGGCGAACGACAGCGGCGGGGCGAGACTCAGGCGGGTTCGAGCACGAACACCGGGATCTCCCGATCGGTCTTGGTCTGGTACTCGGCGTAGTCGGGGAACGCGGCGACAGCCCGCTCCCACCACGTGGCCTTCTCGTCGCCCGTGACCTCACGGGCCACCATGTCGCGGGTCGCCGAGCCGTCGCGGAGTTCGACGTGCGGTTCGGCCTTCACGTTGTAGTACCAGACCGGGTTCTTGGGGGCGCCGCCGAGCGAGGCGACGATCGCGTACGTCCCGTCGTGCTCGACACGCATCAACGGCGTCTTGCGGATCTTGCCGGATTTCGCGCCCCGGGTGGTCAGCAGGACGACGGGCCTGCCGCCCAACGTCGTGCCCTCGGCCCCGTCGGTGGATTCCATCAACTCGGCCTGATCCGCTGCCCACTTGGACGGACTGGGTTCGTATTCACCTGTGAGTGGCATGCGTCCAGTCAACACCTGATCCGCGAGAGCCCGCCACCGATTCCACCGAACCAGCGCGCATGCGAAGGACCGCATCCGTTTGTTCGTTGCGCCGAACTCCGGATTCCGAGTACCCTGATCGCACGCGGGGCCGTCCGCTCCCCCGACCCACTCCAGTGAGGTGACCTGCGATGACGACACACGACGCTTGGGTGCGCCGCGATGTGCCCCGCAGCACCCCCGCCCGGACCGTCGATCTGGCCGGCACCGAGTGGCCCCTCTACAAGCTGGAGGCCCTGGCAGTCGCGCTGCTGGTCTTCGTCACGATCCTCGTCGTCACCCAGACGCTGCAGGCGGCCGTTCTCACGGCCGCCGCTGCCGCCGTCGTGGTGTGGTGGGCGCGGCGGCTCTTCCCGCCGCGCTCGTAGCCTCACCCATCGAAGCGATCAGACGGACAGGCAGCTCGGTCCGAGCAGCGCCTTGAGGTCGCCCATCAACGCCGACGACGGTTCCACCCGGAGCACGTCGTCCACCTTCCACAACGTGACCTCGGTGCCGCCGATCAACCGCACGTGCACGTCCGAGGTGCCCGGATGGCGGGTCAGCACCTGACGCAGCGCGCCGATCTTGTCCTTGGTGCACTGACGCAGCGGCAGACTGACCGCCAACGGCTTCGCTACCCCCACCGCCGAGAGGTCCGGCACCGCAAGGTCGTTGGCGATGAGTGAGATCCGGTCGTCACGGATCGACACGCGCGCCTTGACGAGCACCACGGAGTCCTCGGTGACATCCATCCCGTACACCGAGTAGGCCTGCGGGAAGAACAGCACCTCGATACCACCGGTCAGGTCCTCGAGCTGCGCGGACGCCCAGGTGAGACCGTTCTTGTTGATCCTCCGGTTCACCGACGCGAGGATGCCGCCGACGGTGACCTGGGTGCCGTCCTTGATGTCGCCTTCGAGGATGGTCGGGATCGCGGTGTCGGACTGCGCCGACAACACGTGCTCGACACCGTTGAGCGGGTGCCCGGACACGTACAGTCCCAGCATTTCCCGTTCCAGCGCCAACCGATGCTTGGAGTCCCACTCCTCCTCGGGGATCTTCACGTTGAACACCGAGGCGATCGACTCGTCGGCGTCGTCGCCGCCGAACAGGTCGAACTGGCCGATCGCCTCCGCCTTCTTGGTACCCATCACCGCGTCGATGGCGTCGGCGTGGACGAGCATGAGCCCCTTGCGCGGGTGGCCCAGCGAGTCGAATCCGCCTGCCTTGATCAGCGATTCGGTGACCTTCTTGGAGCAGGCGGCCGCGTCGATCTTGTTGAGGTAGTCGGAGAAGTCGACGAACTTGGACTTCTCCTTGCGCGCCTTGATGATCGAGCCCACCACGTTGGCACCGACGTTGCGGACGGCGCCCATGCCGAACCGGATGTCCTCACCGACGGAGGCGAAGTTGACCTCCGATTCGTTGACGTCCGGCGGCAGCACGGTGATGCCCATCTTGCGGCAGTCCGCGAGGTAGACGGCGGCCTTGTCCTTGTCGTCACCGACCGAGGTGAGCAGACCGGCCATGTACTCGGCCGGATAGTTGGCCTTGAGGTACCCGGTCCAGAACGACACCAGGCCGTACCCGGCGGCGTGCGACTTGTTGAACGCGTACCCGGCGAACGGGAGGATGGTGTCCCACAGCGCCTTGATGGCGGGCTCGGAGAACTCGTTGGCGAGCATGCCCTCGCGGAAACCGGCGTACGCCTCCTCCAGCACCGACAGCTTCTTCTTACCCATGGCGCGGCGGAGAATGTCGGCCTGCCCGAGCGAGTACCCGGCCACCTTCTGCGCGATCTGCATGATCTGCTCCTGGTAGACGATCAGGCCGTACGTGTCGGCCAGGATCTCCTTCAGGGGCTCCTCGAGTTCCGGGTGGATGGGTTTGACCTCTTGCCGCCCGTTCTTGCGGTCGGCGTAGTCGTTGTGCGCGTTCATGCCCATCGGACCTGGCCGGTACAGCGCGAGCACCGCGACGATGTCCTCGAAGCCGGTGGGCTGCATGCGGCGCAGCAGATCGCGCATCGCACTGCCGTCGAGCTGGAACACGCCGAGAGTGTCGCCGCGCGAGAGCAGTTCGTACGTGGCCGTGTCGTCGAGCGCGAGGGTGTCGAGATCGAGTTCGATCCCCCGGTTCGCCTTGATGTTGTCGATGGCGTCACCGATGACGGTGAGGTTCCGCAGTCCGAGGAAGTCCATCTTCAGCAGGCCGATGGCCTCGCACGACGGGTAGTCCCAGCCGGTGATGATGGCGCCGTCCTGGGCGCGCTTCCACACGGGAATCGCGTCCATCAGCGGTTCGGACGACATGATCACCGCGCAGGCGTGGACGCCGGCGTTACGGATCAGGCCCTCGAGCCCCTTGGCCGTCTGGTAGATCTTCGCGACGTCCGGGTTGGAGTCGATGAGGGCGCGAACCTCCACCGCTTCCTTGTAGCGCTCGTGGTTCGGGTCGGTGATGCCGGACACCGAGATGTCCTTGGCCATGATCGGCGGCGGCAGCGCCTTGGTGATCTGGTCGGCGATCGCGAAACCGGGCTGACCGAACTGGACGCGGGCGGAGTCCTTGATGGCCGCCTTCGTCTTGATGGTGCCGAACGTGATGACCTGGGCGACGCGGTCGCTGCCCCACTTGTCCGTCGCGTACCGCACCATCTCGCCGCGACGGCGGTCGTCGAAGTCGATGTCGATATCGGGCATGGACACGCGCTCGGGGTTCAGGAACCGCTCGAACAGCAGGCCGTGCGGGATGGGGTCGATGTTGGTGATGCCCATCGCGTAGGCGACGAGCGAACCGGCGGCCGAGCCTCGGCCGGGGCCGACCCGGATGCCGACCTCCCGCGCGTGGTTGATGAGGTCGCCGACGACGAGGAAGTAGGCGGGGAAACCCATTTCGAGGATGACGCCGATCTCGTAGTCGGCGCGGGCCAGGTACTCTTCGGGCGGTCCGTCGGGGAACCGGCGGTCCAGCCCGCGCATGACCTCCTTGCGCAGCCAGGTGCCCTGCGTCTCGCCCTCGGGGACCGGGAAGATCGGCATCCGGTCGTGGTGCGCCCACACGTCGTCGTACGGCTGGACACGCTCGGCGATGAGGAGGGTGTTGTCGCACGCGCCGGGGACCTGGTCGTCCCACAGGGCCCGCATCTCCGCGGCGGACTTGAGGAAGTAGCCGTCACCGTCGAACTTGAACCGGGTGGGGTCGGACAGCGTCTTGCCGGTCTGGATGCACAGCAGCGCCTCGTGGTTCTCCGCGGCGTCCTTCGTGACGTAGTGGCAGTCGTTGGTGGCGAGCGGCGGAATCTCGAGCTTCTTGCTGATCTCGAGGAGGCCCTCACGCACGCGTCGCTCGATCGACAGCCCGTGGTCCATCAGCTCGAGGAAGAAGTTGTCCTTGCCCCAGATCTCCTGCCACTTGGCTGCCGCCTCGAGCGCCTCGCGGTCGTGGCCGAGTCGCAGCCGCGTCTGGATCTCGCCGGACGGGCAGCCCGTGGTCGCGATGATGCCCTCGTGGTGGGTGGCGATGAGGTCTTCGTCCATTCGCGCCCACTTGCCGAGCTGACCTTCGATCGACGCGAGCGAGGACAGCTTGAACAGGTTCCGCAGACCGGTCGCGTTCTCGGCAACCATCGTCATGTGGGTGTACGCGCCGCTACCGGAGACGTCGTCGGACTTCTGGCTGCGGTCGCCCCACAGCACACGCTTGGTGTTGAAGCGGGACTCGGGCGCGACGTACGCCTCGATGCCGATGATCGGCTTGATGCCCTGGTTCTTCGCCACGTTGTAGAACTCGCTGGCGCCGTACATGTTGCCGTGGTCGGTCATGCCCACCGCCGACATCTCCAGCCGCGCGGCCTCTTCGAACAGGGGGCCGACCTTGGCCGCACCGTCGAGCATCGAGTACTCGGTGTGATTGTGCAGATGTACGAACGAGTCAGCCACGTGCGCCTCTCTGAAGGTCTGGGAGCCTCACGAGTGTAGGCCCTCGGACCGACAGCACCGGTCGCCGACGGCGGGTGTCGGCGAAGTCGTGACGCGAGTTACGGGACGGGCGCCTGGGACGGGGCGGAATTGCGCCGCTCGCGCCGGACCCGCACCAGCGCATCGGTACTGAAGATCGCGAGCGCCACCCAGATCAGGGCGAAACCGATCCACCGCGACGCGGGCATGTCCTCGTGGAGAACGGCGACGCCCCACGCCATCTGCAGCGCCGGTGTCAGGTACTGCAGCATGCCGAGTGTGCGCAACGGCACCCGTTGCGCCGCGGCGCCGAACAGCAGCAGAGGCAGGGCGGTCACCGGGCCTGCGGCCATCAGCAGCAGGGTGTGCCCGACCCCGAACCCCAGGAACGTGCCTGCGCCGGTGAGGGCGAGGAACACGAGATAGCCGACCGCGACGGGTGCGGCGACGATGCCCTCGGCCGTGAGGCTCGTCCGCGGATCGAGCGGCATCACCTTCTTGCACAGCCCGTACAGCGCGAACGAGGCGGCCAGGGTGAGCGCGATGTACGGCGGATGCCCGTAGTCGACGGTGATCACGATCACCGCGACGGCGGCGAGGGCGAGCGCGACGATCTGGGCGGGCACGAGCCGTTCCCGGAAGATCACGACCCCGAGCAGCACGCTCACCAACGGGTTGATGAAGTAGCCGAGCGCGGTCTCGACCACCCGGTCCGACGTGACCCCGTAGATGTAGGTGCCCCAGTTCACGGCGATGGCCGTCGACGCGGCCGTGACCAGCAGCCAGGTGCGCGCGCTGAGCCCGCGCAGCGAGCGGAGCCGGCCCGAGACCGCGAGGACGACGAACATGAGTGCGAGCGTCCACACCACGCGGTGCGCGAGGATCTCCACCGACCCGGCCGGGCCGAGCAGACCGAAGAACGCGGGGAACGCACCCCACAGCACGTAGGCGCCGACTCCGCAGGCGGCGCCCACGGTTTCCGCCTTCCGCGCCGTCACGAACCGCTCCCCGGGACGGCCCCGTCGTCGGGGCCGGGCGCGACGGTCTCGACCACCCGGTCCGACGTGACCCCGTAGATGTAGGTGCCCCAGTTCACGGCGATGGCCGTCGACGCGGCCGTGACCAGCAGCCAGGTGCGCGCGCTGAGCCCGCGCAGCGAGCGGAGCCGGCCCGAGACCGCGAGGACGACGAACATGAGTGCGAGCGTCCACACCACGCGGTGCGCGAGGATCTCCACCGACC
>NZ_JBFUHV010000239.1:0-10273 GCF_056402215.1 Rhodococcus sp. P4_B6
GGATTCGGCGGATTAGTCGGTGCCTCGCCGGTGTTGAACCTAGGACGGAACGGCAAACATCGTTCCTGAGGAGCAACGCACCGATGCACTCCTCACGAGGGAGTGCATCCTCAGCGATCCGACCTGGACCGGTGGGTATCGGAGCGGTAAGGAGTGGTCATGACCATGGCACGCTCACCCGTGTGCTGTGATCCGGAAATCTGTCTCGCCAAGCATCTGCCACGCGATGTCACCCGCAGCGCGCTCGGCCACCGGCGGGTCACGATGAACCTCGACATCACCGACCACGGCAAATGGACCGTCCGCATCGACGAAGGCACCGTCACGTACCGACGCGGCGGGGTTGCGCACCCGACAAGCACCGTCCGCACCGACGCGGCCACTCTCGGCGACCTGCTCGCCGGCCGCATCAGCGTGGCCGACGCTTTCCTGTCCGGAGCACTCGAGATCCGCGGCAGCATGACAACGGTCCTCGCGATCGGCGGTACCTTCGCGCCCGACGTCGAATTGCCGACACGGGCACGTGCCCGCGAGACCAGCGCCTACGGGGTGCACACGGGATACCTCGAAGCGGGTGACCCGGACAAACGGCCGGTGGTGCTGCTGCACGGTCTCGGCGCCAGCAACTCCTCCATGCTGCCGGTGCTGGCAGACCTGGCATCGGACCATCGGGTGATCTGCCCCGATCTTCCTGGGTTCGGATCCTCGGCGGCCCCGGCCTGGCGTTACACCCCCGAACAGTTGCATCGCTGGTTGCGGGCCTTCCTCGATGCGGTCGACGCCCGCGGCGCCGCGCTGATCGGACATTCTCTCGGCGGCCGCGTCGCTCTCGAACTCGCGCTGCGCGACCCGGATGCTGTTACCGGGTTGGTGCTGGTGTGTCCGGCGATGGCCTTTCGTCGCCGGCGCCGACTGACCTCACTGGCCCGGTTGCTTCCGCTGGATGTGGCGCGGCTTCCCCTCGCCGTGCCGCCGCGGCTCCTCCACGCGGGGGCCCGTGCCGGGCTGCGGGCCCTGCTGGCGGATCCGGGCGTGGTGCCGCGGCACTGGTACGAGGCCGCAGCTGACGAATGGGAGCTGTCGTTGCGGCATGCCTCCCGCCGCCGGGCGCTGTGGTCGGCGCTGCTCGGCCTGTATCTCGACGAGCCGTTCGGGGAGACAGGCCTCTGGGACCGGATCGCGGGCCTCGAGGTGCCCGCGCTATTCCTGTGGGGCGACCGCGACACACTCGTTCCGGCCCGATTCGCCCGGCACGTCACGAGCGCCGTTCCCACCGCCCGGTCGGTGACGCTGCACGCCTGCGGGCACGTACCCCAGTTCGAGCGGCCCGAGATCACGCTCCGTCTGATCCGCGAGCAGCTCGCCACCACAGCCCAGCGGGGTGCGGTCAGGCAGCGACAACCGATGAGCGCACGACGCGGCGCGAGACGATCCCCCCACTCTGCCGGAGCCCGTGGCCGACGTGAGTCGACCCGCTCGAACACTGGGCGCATCGCCTGAGTTCCGAAACCACGACCTGGCTCTACTGCGGTGGCACGGGGTCGATATAGCGCAGTGGGGCATGTGCATTCAGCAGCCAGGCTCCGCCCTTCGCAGTCTGCCCGATGGGGTACATGCGTGTTCCGTCATCGCGCGTGCATGCGGCCAGCCCGGTGAGGACTTCGCCGTGGGTGCACCACAGGGTGCCGGCGAGTTCGCTGGTGTCCAGCGCGGCACACAGGTCGTCGGGAGCCGCATCCGGGGCGAGCAGCGGATGTTCGTGGATGGGCAGGCGGTGGGCAGCGGCCAAGGGGGCGAGGGTGTCGAGGCAGCGGGTCGTCGGGCTGCAGTACAGGATGCGCAGCTCGACTCCGGCGAGTGTGCCGACGAGGCCGGTGGCCTGGTCACGTCCCAGGGCGCTGAGGGGCCGGTCGGCGTCGGGCCCGCCCCAGTTCTGCTTTCCTATCGCATGGGCGTGCCGAAGCAGGACGAACATCCCAGGGCCTCCCTCGACGAGAGCGTGCGTGTGCGGGTCAGCATAGGCGTCGGGGCCGAACGGATCGTGCAGATTCGCGCAGCACGGAACGGGGGTGCGAGAGGGCGTCCGGCATTACCGAGAGGACCCTGGCCGATACGCGAGGCGTGACTCCCACTCGGCCAGTGATGCGGTGGCGTCAGCGTGCCGTTCGGGGGATCCCAGAGGGGGACATGCGTCCATCGCGAGATCTACCAGAGCATGGGCGACGGTCAGCACACTGAGGTGATGACGGTGCGCGACGCGGAGCAATTCTTCGAAGGCATCGGTTTGGCTGCAACGGCGTAGTGCGATCACGATGCCTTCCGCCACCGACAGCGTTTGCCGTCCATCCATCGCATGATCGACGCCGACCCCATCACGTTCGGTGATCGAGTTGGATTCGGGCACAGTCGTCATGGGCATCATCTCCGCGATGTGCCTTCAGTGTACGACCGCGGATCGGGCCTGCGACTCGACTTTGCCCGCCTGCGCATGCCGGCGTTTCCGCCCCAGGTGGGGCTGTAAACCTGCGTATGTCGGAATTGACCATGCCTATCTGCGGGTTCCATCGGCCCGGAAATCGGGTACCAACTGGACATGGACAGCACAGAGGGTCGGCGCGACGCCGCATGGAACCGCCGGGTCCGCGACGAAACCGAGGTCCAGCGACTCGACCGCAATTGGAGCAACCTGCTGCAGGAACTGCGCGTCGTGCAGACAGGTGTCCAACTCTTGACCGGCTTCTTGCTGACCCTGCCGTTCCAACAGCGGTTCGAGGAAGTGTCGGATGCGCAGGAGGTGATCTACCTCGTGACCGTCGCCCTCTCGGTCACCGCGACGATGATGTTGGTCGCGCCGGTCGGCATTCACCGACTGCTGTTCCGTCAGCATGCCTTGCCCACCCTCGTGGCGACCGGACAACGACTTGCGATCGGCGGCATCGCCGTCCTGGGTGTCGCCCTCGTCGGCGTGGTTCTGCTGATCTTCAGCTTCGTGGTCGACATGGCCGCCGGGATCATCGCGGCCGCGGTGGCGCTGTTGATGTTCTTCGGATTCTGGATTCTGCCGGCGCTGTCGCACCGCCGCTCCATCGACGACGCCGAGCGGTGAGGTGCAGACCGAACTCATGGTGTCGACACAGCGCGAGCGGGAACACAAGTACGACGTGGACCGAGATCTACTTCGGTCGTCCGGCTTTGGTCGGGCGTCGCTGTGGCGTCCGGGAACCCTTCGGTCTCAGGCGCGATCGATCGCGGCGCTCTGGTGTCTCGCCGCGGTGTGCCTCAGCGTCACGGTGGCGCTCCTGCGCCCTGGTCTACTGTTCGCATTTCCTCGCGAGGACCCGCTGATCTGGGCGCTCGTGATGGTGTTGTACCCCTTGCTCAGTGTGTATCCCCAGGAGCTGATCTTCCGTGGGTTCGTGTTCCGCAGGTACGCAACGGTTTTCGGCGAGGGTGCTCGGATGGTCGCTGTGAGTGCCGTGGCATTCGGCTTTGTACACATTGCGTTCGGCAGCTGGATATCGGTTGCGATGACGATCGTCGGCGGGTGGATTTTCGCTTCGAGATATCGTCGCACTCGATCGCTGTTCACGGTCTCTGTCGAACACGCGTTGTACGGCATGCTCGTCTTCACGGTTGGTCTCGGCCAATACTTTTATCACGGAGCGGCGGGCGCCCAGCTTTGCCCGGCCGTATCGGTCGCCCCGCTCGCGGGTGGACCGTCAGCGTGGTGGCCAACCCACGGCGTCGAACACGGCGATCGGGTCGAGGTAGTCCCGCCAGTGCGAGATCTCGCCGTCACGGAGTGTGAGCACGGAGATGTACCGGTTGGAGTATCGCTGTCCCGTTCCCACCACGTGGCCCTCGGACGCGTACTCGAGCACCACAATTCCTGTGGTCTGGTCGTGGTGGACGGCCAGGTCGAAGCAGCGGTCGAGAACGATGGTGGTGCCGTAGGGGCGGTAAAGCTCGGCGACCGCGGAACGGCCCTCGACATGCCGGGGGTACCCGGGAACGGTGATCACGTAGTCGACGGTGATGTCTTCTGCGAGGAGGTCGAAGAAGTGACCGGGCTCGACCAGTCCGTCCACACCTTGTTCGATGATTCGAAAGAACGGTTCGAGCGCGGCGAAGTCCGCAAGGTCGGCAATGGGCGCCTTCACAATGTCACCCTACTTCCACATCCCGTCCGTTCGGCGTCAGATTGAGCGATGATGGGATCAATCGCGGCGACGATCTCGGAGTGCACGCGGGAGGAGGAGCTACCGGTGAAGGCAGTCACGTACTCCGAGTTCGGGCCGCCGGAAGTCCTCAGTGTCCGTGAGGTTGCGCGACCCACACCGAAGCCGGACGAGGTGCTGGTGCGAGTGCACGCGACGACGGTGACGAGGGCCGAGACCCTCATGCGCAGGGGGTCGCCCCGCTGGGGACGTCTCGTCCTCGGCGTCTCTCGGCCGCGGAGGAATCGGCGGATTCCCGGGCTCGAGTTTGCCGGAGAGATCGAAGCGGCGGGCGCGGACGTGCGCCGATTCGCTGCCGGCGACCAGGTTTTCGGATTCGCCGGATTCCATCTGGGTGCGTGCGCCGAATACGTCTGCTTGCCCGAGTCCGCGTCGCTCGAACGGAAGCCCGCCGGTATCGGCTTCGAGGAGGCGGCCGCCGCAGTCGACGGACCCTCGACGGCGCTGTACTTCCTTCGCGACAAGGCGCACGTCCGCAGCGGCAGACACGTTTTGGTCAACGGCGCCTCCGGGAGCATCGGTACCGCCGCGGTGCAACTTGCCAAACACCTCGGCGCCGAGGTCACCGCGGTGTGCAGCTCCCGTAATGCCGATCTGGTCACCGACCTGGGCGCCGACCACGTCATCGACTACCACACGGAAGACTTCACCGCCCACTACGAGACCTACGACGTCATATTCGACACCGTCACCGCGACCTCCTTCGCGCGATGCCGACGGGCGCTCACCCCGCGCGGCTGTTACGTCCCCACGACCGGCCTGATCAATTGGCCGCTCGGTGCGTGGACTGCGCTGCGCGGCGGGCGCACCGTTCGGCCGGGGATGTCCGTTCAGAAGCAGGGAGCACTTGCCTATGTGAAGGAACTGATCGAATCCGACGGATTCCGCATAGTCGTCGACCGCAATTTCCCGCTGGATCGGATCGTCGACGCGCACCGATACGTCGACCTGGGCCACAAGGTCGGCAACGTCACGGTCACCGTCAACGGTTGACGTGTCCGGTCAGGACGAGTGTCTCGTCGTACCCCAGTGGTCGACCTCGGCCGTCAGCCTCCCGATCGAGGCGGCACCGCTTCGTCACTCTTTCTTCGGCGGAACGCGGAATGTTGCCCATTCCCGTCTGGTCATCACTAATACAACCGCTGTTTACCGAGACGGATTCGATCCCAGCCGAGACGAGGCAGTCGCTCCGGCGGTCAACCGACTGCGCGTCCTCGGAAGACCCGGCTCTCGAGGACGGGGACGGCGGTGCTCCGGTCGACTTCGGCGGCGATGGCGACGTCTTCAGGGTATCCCGATGCGCGCAATTCTCGTCCTGACGCAGACTCCGCGAGGGACTGCGGGAGGGTGTCCGCGACGGCGCGCCAGGCGGTGATGGCCATCAGGGCTTCCGGCGAGACCTCGGCGTCCCAGCCCGTCGCGGTCAGTGCGCACATCACGGCGCCGGCACCCCACAGGTCTTCGATCGCCGGCCGGAGTTCGCCGCCCGGCCACTTCTCACCGGCGGCGATCACCGACACCACCGACCTCGGCGTGTAGTGCCGGGCGATCCAGCCGGCGACCGCGGTCGCATTCCGTAGCGAGGCTCCGACGCACACCCCGGATCCGGCGCCGAGTTCGAAGCAGATGCTCGATCCGTTCGGTGAGGGGAGGACCAGGCGGCGCGGCGCGGTGGTGCGTCGAATCGTGTTCGGCGACAAGCTGATCTGACCGTGCGCCACGCGGCTGCGCCTGACGGCGAGAACCGCGTCCGACTCACTGGCGTAGCGCTCGGCGGAATCGTCGTTCCATCGGTACGGCAGCACGTCGATGCCGGCATCGACCGCCACGGTCAGAGTGGTGGTGAACGAGAGGACGTCCACCACGACCGCGACGTCGGCGGCGGCCCCGACGGCTTTCGCCCCGGGCAGGCCCCAGTCGAACCGCAGTCCGTACTCCAGTTGGAGACGTTCGCGATTCACGGCGACTCCCTCGGATTCGGTTGCTCGTCGTGACGGTTCCCCGTCGAGGTGAGCGCGACGAGGGCGGTGAGCACCGTGGTGACCGCGGCTCGCGGGGCGCCGGGCAGCAGCGCTGCACCGATGTCTCGGGTCGCCCGGGGATYGTCGAGGAGTATCTGCGCGCAGCCGGGTGGGGGAGTGTCGGCGGCAGGCATGATGCCGACGCCCAAGCCGGATGCCACCAGGCCGGACACGGTCCGCAGGTCCTCGCCTTCGAACGCGATCGTGGGGAGGGCGCCGGCTCGCGCGAACAGGTCGTCGACGGATCCGCGGAGGCCGTAGCCCGGCTTGAGCGTGATGATCGGTTCGGATGCGAGGTCGCGGATCGTCGTCGATGTCGAGGCGGCCTGCGGGTGCTCGGCGGGCACCAGGACGACGAGTGGCTGTTCGAACAGCGGCGTGACCGTCAGTCCGTCCGGCGGAGGGTTGAGACGAGAGGCGAGGGCGATATCGGCCTCCCCGTTGACGAGGGTGTTCAGGCACGTGCGCCGCGCGCCCTGGCTGAGGACGAACCGGATCGCCGGATCCTCCGCGCGGACGATCCGAATCAACTCGGGCACGAGGTGCTCGCCGAGCGACGTCTGAAAGGCGATGCGAACGGTTGCTCGCGTCCTTCGGTCCTGGGACCGGACGGCGTCGAGGCCGTCCACCACCGCCTCGAGTGCGCGTTGCGCGTACGGCACCAGTGTCCGGCCTGCATCCGTCAACCGGACGCCACGCCCGTCCGGTTCCAGGAGTGGTGTGCCGAGTTGCTTCTCCAGCCGGCGGACTATCCGGCTGACCGTGGGCTGGGGCATTCCGAGCATCGCGGCGGCAACGGTCACGTGTTCGACCTCGCCGAGGGCGACGAGGACGGGAAGGTGCGGCAGCAGGGCCTTGACCGCCTCGCTATTCATGACTCAACTGTATGAGCCGCGTGCCGAAAGTGCATTGGATTCATCGGTTGTGTCGCCATACCGTCGACTGCATGTCCGCCACGCATTTCACCGAGAAGGACACCGACGAGCCGGCCGCCTCTGGAGATGTACCGAAGGAGTCGAATCGGGACCGCCGGCTCTCGGCGGCCCTGTGGTGTGCGGGCCTTGCGACCTTCGCGCTGATGTATGCGCCGCAAGGACTCCTCACGCAAATCGGGCACGACGCGGCCGTCAGTGCCGCACAGGCGTCGCTCCTGGTCTCGGCGGCCACCCTCGGGCTGGCGTTGTCGGTGCTGCCGTGGACCCGGTTCTCGGATCGAGTCGGACGCCCCACCGCGATGCGGTATGCGGCGGCAATCGCCGGGCTGCTCGCCGTGGCCGTCCCCTGGCTACCCACGTTCGAGGCCCTGGTGGCGGGACGATTCGTCCAGGGTGTGGCACTCGGAGGACTACCCGCACTGGCGATGACGCTGCTGCACGAGGTCGCGGCCCCGGCGCGGACGGCCGTGCTGGCCGGTTCCTACGTTGCCGCAACATCTTTGGGTGGGTTGGGTGGCCGGCTTCTGGTCGTCCCGGTGGCGGATCACCTCGGGTGGCGTCCCGCGCTCGTGATTCTCGGAGTGGGCCTGGCCATTCTGATGGCCGTCTTGATCGTGCTGTTACCAGCCGGGCAGGGGCAGCGCTCCACCGTCCCGTCCGGTGGCAGTCTCGCCGTTCACCTGCGGGATGTCCGGCTGCTGGCACTGTTCGGCATCGGTGCGCTGCTCGTCGGCGGCATGGTGGCGGTCTTCAACTACCTTCCGTTCCGCCTCGAGGCGGCCCCCTACCATCTGGCGCCGACGGTGGTGTCGCTCATCTTTCTCGCATATCTGGCGGGTACTGCGGGCTCCCGCGCCGCGGGCTGGCTTGTCGGCAGGCTCGGCCACCGAACCGTGCTCGTGCTGGCCTGCACGTTCATGGCAGGTGGGACGGTGCTCAGCCTCGACGCGTCGCTGACTCTGATCCTCGTCGGTCTGGCCGCGGTGACCGCCGGACTGTTCGTCGGCCACGCCGTCGCGTCCGGCATGGTCGGCGCACACGCGACAACGGGCCGTGCACAGGCGACGGCACTGTACAACGTCTCCTACTACGCCGGATCCAGCCTGTTCGGCTGGGTCGGAGGTATCGCCTGGGCGAGCGGACACTGGGCCGGCGTGGCCGTGCTGGTCCTCGTCCTGACGATGCTGGCCCTCGTACTCGCCGTTCTCCCGAAGACGAACCCGCCGCGGTGAATCTCTGCGGTGGGCCGGGGCTACTGTCCGCGGGCAGACCTGTTGTAATGGGGGACAAGAGACAAGGGGGAGGGCGCTTGATGACTGACGTATTCCTACTCGGTGCCGTGCTGTCCGGCGGCATCGGTTTCTTGGGTTTGGCGGTCGCACTGTTCGGGGGAGCGGAACCGAACCCTCTGTGCGCGCGTACATTCGACGGCCGTACCGAAGTCTGTGACGATTTCCGGTCCTGACCGGACACGTGAACGTCGGTCGGCCAACCGATTTCTCGTATGTCGATCGGCAGGTGGATAGCGCGTCTGTTCGGAGAATTCGACCTATCGGCGGTCCAGTCGCGATCTTTGCGACTGGACCGATGATTTTCTGCGGATCCGGGAGTCCTACTCGTCAGACGATGTGGCCGACCGAAGGAGAGAAACGTGGAAGATGTCTGGTCGATGGTGCACGCGGAGCGTGCCGCGCTGATCGACGATCTCGGGAACTTCGACGACGAGCGGTGGGACGAGCCGTCGCTCTGCGGGGAGTGGACCGTCCACGACGTGGTCGCTCACCTGGTCGACACCGCTCGGACGACGCGACTCGGTTTCGTGATCGGGCTCGCCCGGGCGCGGTTCGACTTCGACCGCCAGAACGCTCGCGGCGTGGAACGCGAACGCGGGGCCTCGCCGCAGGAGACGTTGGAGCGGCTTCGCCGGGTGGCGTCGCGCACGTCGACGCCCCCGGCGCCCCTCGACAGCCGGCTCGTCGAGGAGGTCGTCCACGGTGAGGACATCCGTCGACCGCTGGGCCTCACCCGCTCCTACCCGGCGGACGCCGTCCTCAGATCGCTCCGCCTGCAGACGCGCACCCCGGCGTCGTTCGGCGGCGCCAAGGAACTGGTTGCCCGTGTCCGGCTGACGGCCACGGACGCCGACGTATCGATCGGCGACGGTCCGGAGGTGAGCGGCACCGCCCTGTCCCTTCTTCTGGCCGTCTCCGGCAGGAGGGTGGCGCTGGACGACCTCGACGGACCGGGAGTCGGCACGCTGGCGATGGCGATCTGAGATCGTCCTGCAGGGATGCGGCGTCAGCGGCCCCGGTACGTCGTCATTCGAAGGTCACCTCGGTTCCCCTCATGGTCGGCGCGCCGACGAGTGTCGTCCAGCTCGGCACGTCCTCCGGTGCCATGCCCCCGGCCTGGCCGTAGACGACGTCGAGGGTGTCCTGTTCCATCTTCGAGCCCGCGTAGCTCGCGGGCGTGACCTGAGCTCCGTACCCGGGGACCTGGTCGGGGACGCCGGCGGGCGCGGGGAAGTACCCGATGGTCGACGGTCCGGGGTTCCGCGACGGCACCTGGTAGGAGCCGTCGTTGAACGATCCGCCGGGGTATTGAGGGAAGTTCGCACCCGGTGCGGTGACGTTGTCGTAGCAAGCCGGTCCGCGGTTGTCGAGCAGGCGCGGCTCGTCCTGGTTGGGCACGTAGCGGCCCTTCGGGTTGACGAACTGCACAGTGCCTCGGCCGCCGGGATACGGATCGTCGAGCGCGAGCAACTCGAGGGCGATCGTCGCCGCCCTCACGAAGGCCGCCAGGGTGCAGCCGAAGCTCGGTGAGTAGCGGCCGAGGAGCTGCAGCGCTTCCCGCGAATCGGCGGCGATCGTCACGATGCTCCGGGCGTTCGCCTGCACGAGGTCCGCGGTGGACGCACTCGTTCCGGTGAGTGTCACGAGCAGGGTGGAGATCTCACCTTGCTTCTCCACCAGAGTGTTTCCGGGGGTCCGCAGATTGTCGAGGGCGTTGAMCAGATCGGGCGCCGCCTCGGAATACGTCTGCGAGAAGTCCGCCAGACCGCGCAGATCCTCCTCGATGG
>NZ_JBFUHV010000240.1:0-10243 GCF_056402215.1 Rhodococcus sp. P4_B6
GGTTGACCGGTGCTCTTGATGTGGGGGCGTTGGTGGCGGGGTTGGGGGATGTGGTGGCTCGGCACGAGAGCCTGCGGACGGTGTTCGGTGAGGACGACGGTGTGCCGTTCCAGCGGATCCTGTCGGCTGAGCAGGTCGTCGCGGAACTGCCGGTTGAGGTGGTCGACGCCGGGGACGGCACTGCGATGGATGTGGTCGGGGAGGCTGCGGGACATCGGTTCGATCTGTCCGGCGAGATTCCGATTCGGGCAACGTTGTTGGAATGCGGTTCCCGAGAGCACATCCTGGTGTTGGTGCTGCACCATATCGCGGGGGATGGGGGTTCGTTGGCGCCGTTGGCTCGGGATGTGGCGGTCGCGTATGCGGCCCGCGCGGCGGGGCGGGCGCCGGGGTGGGTGCCGTTGCCGGTGCAGTATGCCGATTACACGCTGTGGCAGCGGGAGCTTCTGGGGAGCGAGGATGATCCGGGCAGTGTGCTGGCCGCGCAGGTGGAGTATTGGCGGGCCGAGCTGGAGGGGTTGCCGGAGTGCATCGAGTTGCCGACTGATCGTCGACGTCCGGCCGAACCGAGTTACCGGGGCGGGACCGTGGAGTTCGCGATCGAACCGGAACATGCTTCRGCAGTCACGGATCTTGCCCGCAGATGTGGGGCGACACGATCGATGGTGCTGCAATCCGTGCTCGCGGTGCTGCTCCACCGGCTCGGCGCGGGAGAGGATATCGCGATCGGTGGGCCGATCGCGGGCCGTACCGACGAGGCGTTGTCCGAGTTGGTGGGGTTCTTCGTGAACACSTGGGTGTTGCGGGTGGATGTGTCGGGGAATCCGCGGTTCGATCAGGTCCTCGACCGGGTGCGGGTAAAGGCTCTAGGTGCRTACGAGAATCAGGATGCGCCGTTCGAGCGGTTGGTGGAGTTGCTGAATCCGGTTCGYTCGACGGCGTATCATCCGTTGTTTCAGGTGTCGTTTGCGATGCAGGATAATGTGTTTCCCGATGTCGCGTTCCCAGGGTTGGAATGGACCACATTGCCGGCGCCGACGGGGACGTCGCGTTTCGATCTGTCGTTCACCGTCGCCCCCACCGAACGGCAGGGTCTGGCCGGAGTCATCGAGTACGCGAGTGACCTGTTCGACCGGGCGACGGTGGAGGGTATCGCGGCCCGGTACGTGCGGTTGCTCGAGCTGATCGTCGCGGAGCCGCAGGCGCGGATCGAGGGCTACGAGATCCTCGAGCCGGACGAACGCACACTCGTACTGGAGAGCTGGAACGACACGCGCGCATCGATACCGGACTCGACGATCCCAGTMCTGTTCGGTCAGCAGGTCGCCGCGACTCCGGACGCGGTGGCCGTGACGTTCGGTGACGAGAATTGGACCTACCGGGAGCTGAGCAGYCGAGYGAACCGGCTGGCRCRCCKKTTGATCGGTGCGGGTGTCGGACCGGAAGTGCTGGTGGCGGTCGCGCTGGAGCGGTCACCCGAGTTGATCATCGCGTTGCTCGCGGTCCTCGAGGCCGGCGGTGCATACCTCCCGATCGACCCGCAGTATCCGAGTGCGCGGACCGCGTTCGTCCTCGCCGACGCCGCTCCACTGCTGATCCTCACGGATACCCCCATCTCGAAAACACTGCCGGACAATGACATACCCCGGATACTCCTCGACGTCATCTCGGACGGGGACGGGCACGCAGAGGGATTCAGCCTCGACGACCGTGATCGCACCACACCACTGCGACCGGGCAACACCGCGTACGTGATGTACACCTCCGGATCGACGGGGACCCCGAAAGGGGTCGCCATCGACCACTCCAATGTCATCAACCTGGCGCTGCACGGATGGCCGGACGGACCCGGTGAGCGCGTGTTGCTGCATTCGTCGATGGCGTTCGATGCGTCCGCGTACGAGTTGTGGCCGACGCTGCTCGGCGGAGGCCAGGTGGTTGTCGCTCCGCCCGGGCCACTGGACATCGAGGTGCTCGAGCGGGTCGTCGCCGCGGCTGGTGTGACGTCGATGTTCCTGACGACCCCGCTGTTTCACCTGTTGAGTGATTCGGCGGACCATGCGCTGGGAGCACTCGACCAGGCACGGCAGGTGGTCACCGCGGGCGATGTGTTGTCGCCGAGCGCAGTCCGACGCGTCCTCGCTTGCCATCCTCGGATCACGGTGGTCAACGCGTACGGGCCGACGGAAACCACCGTGTGTGCCACCGCGTACTCGATATCGGGGTCGAAGGGCTTCGACGACCGGGTCAGCGTACCGATCGGAGTGCCGATCGGTAACGCCCTTGCACTCGTCCTGGGAACAGGGATGATGCCCGTCCCGGTGGGTGTCGTCGGGGATTTGTATATCGCCGGATCAGGGGTGGGCCGCGGGTACATCGGTCGGCGGGGGTTGACGGCGGAACGGTTCGTGGCGTGCCCGTTCGGCGAACCAGGCTCACGAATGTACCGCTCGGGTGATCTGGTGCGGTGGACGACCGACGGTGTCCTGGACTTCGTCGGCCGCGCAGACGAGCAGGTGAAGATCCGCGGAATCCGCGTCGAACCCGGAGAGATCGACACCGTGCTGGTCTCGCACCCCGCGGTGGGATCGGTGGTGACGGTGGACCGGGTAGGTCCGTCGGCGCAGAAGGTGCTGGTGTCATATGTGGTGCCGGCGCCCGGGGCCGAGGTGGACATCGAGGCGTTGCGGCAGTTGGCGGCGGGTCGTGTACCGGACTACATGGTGCCGTCGGCGATCGTCGTCGTCGACCGGATACCTCTCACACCGGTCGGCAAGTTCGACCGCGGCGCACTCCCCGATCCTGATCTCGCATCCGGCACTCCGTATCGGGCTCCACGATCCATTGCCGAGCAGACATTGGCGGCGGTGCTGGCCGACGTTCTGGGGGTCGATCGGGTGGGTGTCGACGACGACTTCTTCCGGCTCGGCGGGGACAGCATCATGTCGACCCAGGTGGTGTCGCGGGCGCGGGCCCGAGGTGTGCTGGTGTCGGCTCGAGACGTATTCGAGCGACGGACCGTCGCCGGGCTGGCCTCCGTCGCGAATCCGCTGAGGGATGAAGACTCTGTCATTTTCGAAGACGTGCCGTTACCGAGTCCGACTCCGGAACAGTTGTCCGCCGTCGAGGCGCGGTATCCCCAGGCCGTGGAGGTGTGGCCGCTCGCACCGCTGCAGACAGGTTTGGTCTTTCACGCGATGTTGGCGTCGGAATCGACGGATGTGTATGCGGTACAGACGGTGCTGGGTCTGTCCGGGCGGGTGCATGCCGACCGTGTGAAGGCCGCGGCGCAGGCGATACTCGATCGCTACGCGAATCTGCGGGTCGCGTTCCTCACCGACGTGGTCGAACCGGTGCAGGTGGTGCTCGAGGGCCTCGGGGTGCCGTGGTGGGAAGCCGACGTCAGTGGTGTCGATGCCGGGGAGCGAGACGACGAACTCGCACGCCTTCTGTCGGACGATGCGGCGGCCGGATTCGACCTGTCGGAACCACCGCTCCTGCGCTTCGGGTTGGTCACGATGGGCGACGGAGACTTCCGGCTGGTCTTCTCGTACCACCACGTATTGCTCGACGGATGGTCCATGCCGTTGCTGATGCGGGAGATGCTGACCGTCTACGGCGCCGGCGGCGACGGAGCGGTGCTGGAACCCGTGGTCTCGTATCGCCGGTACCTCGGGTGGCTCGCGACTCGGGATCGGCGGCGGTCGATTCAGGTGTGGGAGGAAGCGCTCGACGGCGCGGAGCCCGCTTTGCTCGCGACGAGGCGTCCGGAGTCGGCACGAGGATCGTCGGTGCTACGGCGTGAACTCGACGAGGGTTTGTGGTCGGGGATGCTGGAGCTGGCATCTCGATTGTCGGTGACGGTGAACACTGTTGTGCAGGTCGCGTGGGCGATCGTGCTGGGCATGCATACCGGACGCCGTGACGTGGTGTTCGGCGCGACGGTCTCGGGCCGGTCCGGACAGATTCCCGCCATCGAGTCGATGGTGGGCTTGTTCATCAACACGATCCCGGTGCGGGTCCGGGTGGATCCTCGGGAATCCATCGCCCGGTTGATGGCCCGGGTCCAGGCGGCGCAGGCGGAGTTGATCGAGCATCATGATGTTCCGTTGCCGGTGATCCAGCGGGTCACCGGCATGGGGGCGCTGTTCGACACCCTGACGGTGTTCGAGTCGTACCCGAACGATCGGCGGAGCCTGGACTCCCTTCTCGAGTCGATCGCCTCCCTCTCGATCACGTCCTTGGATTCGTATGGAGGAACGAACTATCCGTTGACCCTCGCGGTGGAAGCGGGTGAGCGGACATCCGTTTCACTGTGGCACGATCCGGGCCTGTTCGGCGACGACGAGGTGCAGGCGATCGCGGACAGGTTCCACCGGACCCTGGAATCATTGGTGGCTGCGCCCGACGCCGCGACGGGAGACATCGACCTTCTCTCCCCGGACGAACGAAACCTGCTGGTTCCCGTGCGTGGCGCGCCGGCGGAGGCGGTCCGGACACTGCCGCAGATCCTCTCTGCGGCAGTCGCACACGATCCGAGTGCGGTGGCGGTCGTGTGCGGGAACCGCTCACTCACGTACCGGGAGTTGGACGACGAGTCGAGTCGCATCGCACGGATGCTGATGTCACGCGGGGCCGGGCCGGAATCCGCGGTCGCCGTGGCCGTGCCGCGGTCGGTGGAGTCGGTCCTGGCGGTGTGGGCTGTGGCGAAGACGGGTGGGGCCTTCGTCCCGATGGATCCGTCGTATCCGGCGAGTCGGCTCGCGTACCTGATCACCGATTCCGCCGCGCGATTCGGAATCACGGTCGCCGAATGCGTCGGTACCCTTCCGAGAAACCTCGACTGGTGGGTGCTCGACGATCCGGTGGCGCGAGTCGAGTGGTCCACACGGTCGGCTGAATCGGTGATCGATGCGGACCGGATTACTCCATTGCGGGGCGATCATCCCGCGTACATGATCTACACGTCGGGGACGACGGGTGAGCCGAAGGCCGTCGTCGTACCGCATCGGGGACTGGGCAGTCTCGCGGCCGAGATGGCGGAGAGATTCGACGTCACGGCGGACGCACGCGTGCTGCAGGTGGCGTCGCCGAGTTTCGATGCCTCGGTGCTGGAGTATCTGCTGGCAACGGGTTCGGCAGCAACCATGGTGGTGGTCCCGGCGGGCGTGGTCGGTGGCGAGGACCTGGGCCGGATTCTCGAGAGTGCGGCGGTGACGCACGCGTTCCTCACCCCCACGATGCTGGCGACTGTACCGGTCGAGCGGATGTCGTCGGTGCGATGCCTGCTCACGGGTGCTGAGGCGGTGCCGGTATCGGTGGTGGAGTCGTTCGCTGCAGGACGGCGAATGCACGACCTCTACGGGCCGACCGAGGCGACGGTGGCGGTGGCGGCCTCGACGCCGTTACAACCGCGCGGTCCGGTGACTCTGGGCGGCCCGGTCCGGGGTACGTCCCTGGTGGTCCTGGACGCGTGGCTGCGCCCGTTGCTGGCGGGAGTCGCGGGGGAGTTGTATGCCGCGGGGGTCTCGCTGGCTCGGGGATATCACGATCGGAGAGGACTGACGGCGGAGCGATTCGTGGCGAATCCGTTCGGCGCGCCGGGCGAGCGGATGTATCGCACGGGCGATGTCGTGCGCTGGGTCGAAGGAGAGTCCGGTCCGGCGCTGGAGTATGTGGGGCGCAGTGATTTCCAGGTCAGGGTGCGGGGCCGACGGATCGAGTTGGGCGAGATCGACGCTGCGCTTGCCGGGCAACCCGGGATCGGATCCGCGGTGACGGTCGATCGGAAGGGCCCGTCCGGGCAGACGGTGCTGGTGTCGTACGTAGTCCCCGCACCGGGGGGCGAGGTGGACACCGATACCGTGCGGACGGTGGCGGCGGGGCGCCTGCCGGAGTACCTGGTGCCCTCCGCGATCGTGGTGCTCGAGAAGTTGCCGCTCACACCGGCAGGCAAGCTCGACCGCAGTGCGTTGCCGGAGCCGGAGTTCTCGTCGAGCAGGGCGTTCCGGTCGCCGCGGACCGAGACCGAGAAGATCCTCGCCCGGGTGTTCGCCGAGGTACTCGGGGTGGAGCGGGTCGGGATCGATGACGGATTCTTCGATCTGGGTGGCGACAGTATCCGGTCGATCCAATTGGTTTCGCGCGCGAAAGCCCTCGGTGTGCTACTCACGCCGCGGGATGTGTTCGAGCACAGAACTGTCGGCAGTCTGTCCGAGGCCGCAGTCCTGAATCGCGATTCGGATCACGTCGTGCTCGACGAGTTGCCCGGTGGCGGAGTGGGATCGATGCCGTTGACGCCGATCGGGCGGTTCCTCCTCACCCGGGGTGGTGGGTTCCGCCGATTCGCGCAGACGATGGTTCTGGAATTGCCTGACGGTATCGATCGGGCCGGTGTGGTCGCCACCATTGGCGCTGTCGTGGTCCGTCATGACATGTTGCGGTCGCGTCTGGTGACCGATGGCGCCGGGGAGCAGAAACTTCGGGTCGACCCGCCGGGTGCGGTCGACGTGGACCGTCTGATTCGACAGGTCGCCTGTGATGACGCACCGGGCGATCCGGGGTGGCTGCGGTTGGCATCGGCCGAGCTGGATGCGGCCCTGGGGCGGTTGGATCCGGCGGCGGGCGTGATGGTGCAGTTCGTGTGGCTGGACCGCGCGTCCGGTGACGGTGACGAGTTGGCGGATCGTCCGGGCAGGCTGCTGGTCGTGGCCCACCACCTGGTCATCGACGGCGTGTCGTGGCGAATCCTGATCCCGGACCTGGCGTCGGCATGGGCGCGGGTGTGTACCGGCGAACGCCCGGTACTGCCGGCGGGTGGGACGTCGATGCGGCGGTGGGCACACGGGCTGGTGGAGGAGGCGCTGCGGCCCGGGCGCGTGGCCGAGCTGCCGTTGTGGCAATCGATTCTGGAGGGCCCCGACCCGGAACTGGGTTCGCGCAGGTGCGACCCCGTCCTCGATGTCGCCTCCACAGTGCAACACGTGCGGACGCACGTTCCCGCAGATGCGACAGCGTCGCTGCTCACCACAGTCCCCAAGGTTTTCCGTGCCGGGGCCGGCGATGGTCTGCTGGCGGGGTTGGCGATGGCGTTGACCCGCTGGCGCCGCCGTCGTGGGGTGGTCGAACCGTCGTCGTTGATATCTCTGGAGAATCACGGTCGCGAGGAGCACGTCATCCCCGGGGCCGATCTGTCCCGCACGGTCGGCTGGTTCACGACAGCGTTCCCGATACGTCTCGACATCGCCGGCGCCGATCTCGACGAGGCGTTCGCCGGCGGTCCCGCTGCCGGCATCGTGATCAAAGCGGTCAAGGAACAGGTGCTGGCGCTGCCCGACCGTGGTATCGGCTACGGGCTGCTCCGGTATCTGAACGCGGACACCGCACCGGAACTCCAGAAGTATCCGGGCGGACAGATCAGTTTCAACTATCTGGGGAGGATCTCGGCCGCGGACGTTCCCGCGGAATTGCGTGACCTCGGCTGGATGCCCGCGAGCGAGGGGTCGGATCTCTCCGCGACGATGGATCCGGACCTGCCTGCGATGGCCGAAGTGGACATCAACGCCATGGTGACCGACGGTCCGGACGGTCCCCGACTCGGTGCCGTGTTCGGATTCCCCACGGGGGTGCTCTCCCGTGACGACGTTCGGGAACTTGCCGACCTGTGGTGCGACGCGGTCTCCGCACTGGCGCGGCACGTGCAGGGGCCCGGGGCCGGCGGACTGACACCGTCCGATGTGCCGTTGGTGTCGGTGTCGCAACGCGACATCGAGACGTGGGAGCACCGGTATCCGGGAGTGGTGGATGTGTGGCCGTTGACGGCGATGCAGTCCGGTCTGTTGTTCCACTCGGTTTTGGCCGGTGCTTCGTTCGACGCGTACACGACCCAGCTCGTTCTCCATCTCGGCGGGAGGGTCGATCCGGAACGGATTCTCGCTGCGGGACAAGCGTTGCTGGCTCGCCACGCGAACCTGCGGACCGCGTTCGTCGGCGATTCGGACACCGGTCCGGTGCAGGTCGTCCTCGACGCAGTCGCGTTGCCCTGGCGCGAGGTCGACCTGCGGAACGTTCCGGAGGGCACTCGCGACGGCGAGTTCGAACGTCTTCTCGTCGAGGATCAGGCCACACATTTCGACCCGGCGACGCCGCCGCTGATCCGATTCACTCTGGTGACGTTGGGACGGGATCGATTCGAGCTGGTGATCACCAATCATCACGTACTGCTCGACGGGTGGTCGATGCCGCTGCTGGCCGAGGAACTACTCGCGCTGTATGTCTCGGGCGGCGACGCCGCCGCGCTACCGAAGGCTACCGGGTACCGGAATTTCCTGGTCTGGCTGGCCGAGCGCGACCGCGCCGAATCTTCTCGAATCTGGGCGGAGGCCCTCGCCGGGGTGGACGAGCCGACCCTGCTGGTGTCCTCGCACTCGAAGCGGGAATCCGCGTCGGAGGAAGTGCAGGTGACGGTTGACGTACCTGCCGACCTGTCCGCGAGGTTGTCGGTGCGGGCCACCGAACTGGGCGTCACGCTGAACACTGTCGTTCAGGGAGCGTGGGGGATTCTGCTCGGACAGTGGTGCGCGCGAAGGGATGTCGTATTCGGGGCGACGGTCTCCGGCCGCCCGGCCGGTCTGGCCGGCGTCGAGTCGATGGTGGGCTTGTTCATCAACACCGTGCCGGTGCGGGTGCAGTCCGTACCGGGCGACACGGCTGCAGAGGTGCTGACCCGGTTGCAAGAGCAGCAGGCCACCTTGTTCGACCATCACTACCTCGGATTGACGGAGATCCACAAGGCCGCCGGGGCGCGAGAACTCTTCGACACCCTGGTCGTGTTCGAGTCGTACCCGGTCGATCGTGCCGCGTTGGCGGCCGCAATCCCCGTCGACGGACTAGTCGTCACCGGTGTCCGAACGATCGACGCGTCGCACTACCCCATGACTCTGATCGCGAGAGTCGATTCCCAATTGCGTTTGACGGTGGCGTATCTGCCAAACCTGTTCGGCGCCGCAGCCGTCGACAGCATCGCCCGGACGCTCATCCGCATCCTGCGGACAGTCGCGGACGACCCTCAGGTCCTCGTGGACCGTATCGACATCGTCGAACCGGGCGAGCGACGGTTGGTCTTGGAGACGTGGAACGACACCGCGGTCCCTGTGCCGGATGTGACACTTCCCGGCCTGTTCGAACGCCAGGCCGCCATCACACCAGATGCGGTGGCCCTGACGTCCGACGACGAGCAGTTGACGTATCGAGAGTTCGAAGAGCGAGTGAACCGGTTGGCGCGGAGGCTGATCGCGCAGGGTGTCGGTCCGGAGTCTCTGGTCGGCGTCGCCGTGCGACGCTCGATCGACCTCGTGGTGGGAATCTACGCGGTCGTCACGGCAGGTGGAGCGTACGTACCGATCGACCCCGACTATCCCGGCGAACACATCCGACACATGGTGGAGTCCGCGGCGCCGGTGTGCGTGTTGACGCGATCGACTGATCGCACAGAGGTCCCGGGCATCACCGTGATCGAGATCGATGGCCGACAAGGATCTGAGATCGACTCCCCACCCGTCCGCGATGACGAGCGCATCAGCCCGTTGAGGCCGGGTAACACGGCGTACGTGATCTTCACGTCCGGGTCGACAGGTCGACCGAAGGGGGTCGCAGTCAGCCACTCGGCGATCGTGAATCAGTTGCTGTGGATGCGGGACCATTTCGGCTTCGACCACGATGACGTGGTGTTGCAGAAGACGCCCGCAACCTTCGACGTGTCCGTGTGGGAGATGTTCCTGCCACTGCAGGTAGGTGCGCGGCTGGTGATCGCGAAGGCCGACGGACACCGCGATGCGAGTTATCTCGCGGAGACGATCAGATCGGAGAAGATCACCACCGGCGACTTCTCTCCGTCGATGCTCGCAATGGTCCTGGAGCGACTCGAGCCGGCTGACTGCGACTCGCTTCGACGCGTCTTCTGCGGCGGCGAAAACCTGTTGGCCGCGACGGCACACCATTTCATGGAGCACAGCGGCACACCGTTGCACAACCTGTACGGGCCCACCGAAACGGCCCTCCAGGTTTCCCACCATCGATGCGGCCCTTCGATTGACACGAGCGCGCCGATCGGTGCGCCGGTGTGGAATACACAGGTGTTCGTACTGAATGCGGGGCTCCGGCCGGTTCCGGTGGGTGTGGTGGGGGAGTTGTATATCGCCGGGGTGCAGTTGGCGCGTGGGTATTTGGGTCGGCCGGGTTTGAC
>NZ_JBFUHV010000241.1:0-10092 GCF_056402215.1 Rhodococcus sp. P4_B6
CTGCGACACGGCGCCGTTGGGTGGACTGAGCCGCCGGATGCTCGTCAAGGAAGCTCGCGAGGGCAAGGGGATCAGCGGGGAGCGCCGACGCCGCCAGYGCAGTACACCAATCAGCGAACAGAGCCCAATCGTATCGGTACTGTGCACCCTGACCCTGGTGGGGAAACAGCGCAGAAAAATCCTGCACGCCTTTGATTTCCGACTGCGCGAACGTCACAGTACGAGGCTATGCAATACGATGCCGCCGATCACGCACCCGAGCCATGTGTCCCCCAGAGAGTTCTCTTCCCGAGTCGGCCTGCTGCCCCCTCCGCACGTTCGGCCTCGTCCCCCGGGCCAGCCGCGCAACGGACGAAGAACTGCAACCGCGCGCTCACCAAAGCCCCGCCCTCTGTCACCTTCGCTCCCAATAGCGAGATCGGGCCCGGAGCCCAACTCTTCTTACGCTCGCTCCCAAGACCACTCACGACACTAAGCCGTGCGGCGCAAAGATCGGCAGCGCTGCGAGTCGTTGTCCAGGCGCTCCGCAGCAGAGCCGGCCCGCAACGACTCTCCCCCTACCCTTTCGACGAACTCGTGGGAATGGCCGGCAAGGGCTGCGCGCCGCCGTATCGCGGCATGAATTGCAGCGCCCGAGAGCGCGCCCGAGTTTATGTTGCCGTTCGCACGGATCGCACGGAAAACCGGTAACGCCGGATCCTGGACAACTGGCGCTGCGGAAAGGCAGACGTGGCCTTCGAACTCCTCGTGTTGGTGGAGCAACCGAATCACACCTGGACGACCGAAGCCGTCGACAGCCGAAACCACCTCGAGCCAGCGCCTGTAGGCACACGGCGCGCACATTGTGTGATCCCGCGATGACTCGACATGGTTGATCAAGCCATCGACCAGACCCCCGTGCGGACCTGGAATCTGGACGCGAAGATCCCCGTCTCCGCACTGGGCCACGTCGGCAATGGTGAGCATGGACAGCTCGCAGCGCCGAAGTGCCCCCGCGAAACCCATGAGCAACAGTGCGCTGTCACGGCGCTCGCGCGCACGCTTGACCCATGTCGTCGCGTCACGACGGCTCGCATCGACAATTCCTTCGAGCTCGCCGATACGAAGTGGGTGCGCCCGTTTGGTTGGGCGGTCACCGTTCTGCTTGTACGCCCTTCGCGCGTTCGCGAGCGCGTCTTTGACACACGGCGACCGACCGGGCAGGGGCAATCCAGATGCGCGGTGCCAATAGTTGATGGACGCCACCCACCGACTCAATGTCGCAATGGAGTACATCCGATCGCCCACCTCGGACCGCGTCTCCGCGCTCTCACGCACATAGGCGGCGACAGCACGAGGATCGGTCGGCATCAATGAAATTTCACGGGGCGCACACCAACTCGCGAACCTAACCCAGTCCTGCCGGTAATTTCGTGCAGTGCTTGCAGATTGCAGCCGGTCGAGTTCGGCGACGATTCGATCGTCAACTCCCGACAGCGACTCCGTCGCGTCACCGCCCGACGGAACGGTAGGCATGGCCTCCGCTGACGTCGAGCTTGCAGGGCGTGACACATCGTGATTGCTCACGTGCACATCATTCCAGGCGTAGCGGTCGTTCTCGTGGATCCGCCACGCCGTGCCGTGCTGGCACAGCTGCGGACGCGATGTTCTCGTTTGCCGGATGTGGTGATGCACGGTGCATCACCCCGGTCGCGCGGCCGACTGAAGCGGACCCCGCTCCCCACACCCTCACACGACCACCCCTGACGCTCCCTCCTGCGGGTGATGCAACCCGAGGCAGCTCCCCGCAACAGTCGATCGCAACTTCCATTGCTCGAATGGCGCCTATACTCTTGGAAGAGGTCCTGACCTGGGGACTCTTCCTCACATCGAGTGCTGAGCTCCTTTTAGCGTGGGTCTGATAACAGATTGCGGAAGTGACTGGACCTCGCTTCTATTCTTCGCCGTTTCCGCAGAATACTTACCGCTCGCCCAGGGCCAGACGGCCGTAGGTCCCGCTGCTGCAAACCCACCCCCGAACCTCTTGACCAGGTATTTCGTTGCCATCAGACGTGGCTGCTGCGGTCAGCACGACTTGTGCGACGGTTCCCCATCTTTGCGGGCACCGGATAACTGGTTGCAGGCACTTCGCCGACGGCTTTGCGCTCGTTGACGATGACGTGACGAATTGCCTGACGCCCTTTTCCCGCTCCGTGTATAAAGACCCGTTTGAAGGCGTCCGTTTACCGAGACTGGGGCGGTCGATTTCTTGACAGCGGGAGAACAGCCCCTTTTGGAGTTTCGTCAAGTGACGTAACACCGGGAGGGGGTGTGGCGGGTCTAATGCGGGCCGGTTCCAGGAGTGGCCCCGCCCCTAAGAGCGGATTCCAGGCGGTGCTCGGCGACACTCTTCACCGATCGCCCGGCCAACAAGAGACTGAATTGGCGACCATGTGCATGGCCATCGGTATGGCCTTGCATATGGCCTTAGGTGAGATGTTCGTGGCAGCTAGATCCAGGAGTTGAACGTGGACGCCATTCGCACTCTTGGTGGCGCAGCGAAGGAAGCCGCAGCCGGCACTCACCCCCGCTCCGCCGTCCGAGTATTCAGCAACGAGAGCTATTTCCCCTCTGAACAGGAGGTTTATGGCTCCGCGCTTAACGAGAGGCACCAGGCCACCTTCGGCTGCCGTCTGCAAGACCAGGTTCCTACCTCGCCACTCCGTGTCGGGGAACGACCCACCGTGGCACCGAATGGTCGGTGTCGAGCAGGCAGAGACCACTCCCCCACCGCGCAGATTCGGGCAACAAGAGAACTAATTTCGCCACTAGGTGAACCGTTCACGTCTGCCAATCTGATCGAACAAAATGCCCTCTGAACTGCTCGTATATCTATGGCCTTAAGTATGGCCTTGGCAACGTCCTTAACAAACACCGTGATAACCGCCGGTGACATGATCGTCACAGTCACCTTGTTTATGCCCTGTGCTACCACCACCGCAACCACCTTAACCATGCCCTGATATACCGCMCTTGAATAGGCCGTGTACACGAACATCAACCCGACCTTTCGCAAGACGGCCCATGAGGCCGCTGTCAACATCATTCACAAAGGCCTTTAACAAGACCTGTTGCGCAACCTTTCCAACCACCATTGAACAGGCGTGGTTAATAGCCTTAGCAACGGCGATACTCATGACGTGTTGCACCCCCTTAGACAGGGGCGTGTCGTTGGCCATCTAGGAGACCGGCCAGCCGTACCGTGCTATGCATGTCACCAACGCAGCCCCCGCGCAGTGTGCTCATCGCCAACCAAAAGGGCGGTGTCGGCAAAAGTTCGATCGTCGCAGCGGTCGCAGGCATGGTCTCAGCCGCCGGACGCCGGGTACTCGTCGTTGACGCGGACCAGCAGGCAAACGTCACAGCCTCCGATCTCGGAGTTGAGGGAGACCGCGGGAAGGGCCTCAGCATGGCCCTTCAGTACGCGCACCCGCTCGAACCCACCCGAGAGATCCGACCGAACCTCGATCTCATCCCCGGAGGACCGGCACTCGCGGTGATCGGCGCGATCGCAGCGACCGCCGCCCAATCAGGAATGGATCTGCGGGGCAACCTCGTGTCCACCCTCACCGAATTGCAGTCCGTCGAACACTACGACCTGATTCTGATCGACTCGGGCCCCGGAGACGCCCCACTGCTCGACGCACTGCTGGGTACCGCGCGGTACCTCCTCGTGCCGACCAAGGACGACGATGCAAGCCTGTCGGGAGTGGAGCTCCTCGCGGCCCGCTACCTTCGCGCACGGGAGAACGGTTCCCTCATCCAACTTCTCGGTGTCGTTCTCTTTGATGCGAACCCACGCGCGACAGCGCGGAACCGTGAAGTTTTCGAGCAGGTTGAGGACCTGCTCGAAGGTAGCGGCGCTGCTCCGTTCGAAACCTTCATTCGCTCTGATCGTGCAGCCGCCGTCGATCTCCGGATCCGTCACCTGACCCCCGCGGAACTGGTCGCCGCCGCCGAGGATCAACTGAAGAATCGGATCCAGCGGCTGCGCGACAAGAAGCGCCTTGGTGAGCGTTTGTGGTCCCGAGACCCGTCCGGTCTCGCGAGTGACTACCAATCCCTTACCCGAGAAGTTCTCAGCCGGTTGGCGTCGGCGGAGAAGGACGAAGTCTCCGGGGGAGTGGCGTGAGTGCACGACGCCGGAAGGCCGCGTTCGATCCCGGAGCTCTTGGAGATCTCGACGATTTGCTCCCCACGCTGAGCATCGTCACCGAAACGGTCGACGAAACGACTGCCCCGCAGTCCGCACCCTCATCGGACGACCCAGAAAGCGATGCAGCGGCCACCGTACCGGAACCGTCACCCGCAGCGTTGCCCGATCCCCCCGAGTCGGACGACGCGTCGCCAGAATTGCCGAACGCTGAAACTGAAGCCCCCCAACTGCAGTCCGAGGCTTCGAAGCCGGTCGTTGCGCCCCGTCGGAAACCCAAAACACGCAGCGACAGCAGCACGGTGCCGATCCGGACCGCCCCTCCTGAGGTCTATCTCCCCCCGGCGGTATACACCGCACTGCGCCAACTCACGCTCGAGGAAAGACAGCGTGACCGCGCAACGGCGCGTCCCTATGGGCAAGTAGTCCTCGACGCTGTTGAGAGGCACGCCGGCGAACTTCAACGCCACTGGAGCGCCGCAGAACCTCAAGCAAGCGCTGGACTGTTCAAGCGGCGCGAGGCAGGTGCGCAACCGCGCCGCCGACGGCACAGCGAGATTCAAGCTCGTGTGCCTCTTGCCGGGATCATCGCCTCCGATACCGCCACACTCGATGCTCTTGCCGAAGAGTGGTCCGCGGGTAGCCGTAGCGCGCTGGTCGAACACGCACTCCGCCTGTATTTGGATGTCAGACCAGACTGAATAACGGCAACCGAACCCGGACACGCGCGAATCGAAAATCGAACGGAGCGGGGAACCGGGGGAGGGGCAGTCCAGTCGTGGAGAGAGCCATCGTCGCCTCAACAAAGTGGCGGTGGCGTCCCCAGCCCATCGGACACCACATCGCACGCGGACCCTCCGGGAAAAGGTCGTCACTGCGGACACCCCTCCCGATATGGTGACGCGGTGCCGGAAACAACATTCTCCCGAGACACGATCGTGGGTCTGGCCGCACTCCTCACGGTCGGTCTCGCGGCACTGGTGCCCGGCCTCTCGCTGGGCTGGAAATGGGTCAGTGGCCAGGGCAGCACGTCGGTTACGGCGATCTTGATTCTGACCCTTCTGATCTTCGGCGGCAGTGCGGCAACGGCGTACGCATGCCGTGGACTTTGGAGCCGCTTCCGTCGTCCAACACACGATTGACTGCACCGTCCGGCACGGCACGATCAACGCGGGAAGGGGACAGCCCAGCCCTATCGATCGTGGCGCCGAAACCGCGCCGCCGACCACACCGAATTGGCTCGCGACCCTCGCTTTGTAGCCCTCGCTTGCCTATGACGATCCAGCAGAGGGCTTACCGCCGCCGCGATTGCATCGACGGCTTGTCACAAGCCCTTCCGCCTACCTCCGGAGCTCTCCACGCCACCCGCCTTGCCTCACACCGCCTTACCGGGCTCCAACGGCTCGGCGTCGGGCTGAATCGCGCGACCATCGTTGTAGGTCTCGGCAATCACTCTCAGTTGCGCTGCGAACGCCTCCTGCGTGAACTGCATAAGCGAGTACGGTCGCCCGGTCTTGCGACGCACGAGGCGTACCGCGGCCCGGGCGAGCGCGTGCAGATCATGGGGCACATTGACTGTGCTCGTCCCACGTGAAGGCCTCATGTGCCGCCCAACATCGTTCACCACAGGTGGCCTCCAGTCCCTACGCGACCACTGCCCGTTGTCCGAACAGCCCCAGCTTCTGCATGTGAGTCAGCGCAGCTCGGTAGTCGCTGGTGACCGTCTTTGCCCTGTAACCGTAGATCGGCACCGGAACATAGTTCGTGTAGGCCTCATCCACGATGCTCGCGCGACGGATCGGGGGCGTCACCCTGTCCTCGTATTCGCTCAGCAGATCGTCCATCTGCTCACGGTAAACGTCGCCGATCGGGGGGACTGCGCAGGGGACGATGGACAGCAGCGGAACGTCGACGCGGTAGGTCCGCTTGATCTTCCGCAGTTCCTGCTCCAACGCCGGGATGCCTTCGTTCTCCTTGCCGGAGGGCTTCGTGCATGTGATCAGGCCCCACGATCCGTACGGCCCCTCCTCATCGACGGTTGTCGCGAGGATGCCGGCGATCACCAGAACATTCAAGGAGCCGGGGGAGTCGATCAAGGTGACGTCGACAGGATCGGCTTCCTCGAGGGCGTCACGCAGATGAAGGACACCACCGGTTACTGCGGGCAGCTCCACGATCAGCTTGTCGAGTGTGTCACGAGCGGCGGGGACGATTGTGAGGTTGGGGATCTCCTCGTACACGGGTTGGTCGGCTTCGTCGTATCCCCGCAGCACCCGCGCTGGGCGTTCGACTTCTTTGATAGAAGCGTTGCGCCGGAGGACGTCGGCGGCGGTCTTGCCGGAGGCTTCCGGGTATCCGAGCCAGGTGCTTGCGTTTGCCTGACTGTCCATGTCGAGAACTCGGACGCGGTATCCGTCCTGGGCGAGCAGCGTGGCGGTCGAGGTGACCGTTGTGGTTTTGCCGGCACTGCCGGACAGGGTTGCTACTGCGTAGGTAGCCACGGGAACTCCTTGCGGTTTGAAGGTTCTGAATTCGTTGGTGTCCGCTTATGGGTGATGCACGGTGCATCACCCCGCGGCGGGGGCGAACTCGGTGATGCACCGTGCATCACCGACGTCAATCGGCGAGAGACAGTGCGCGGCGCGCGGCGTCGAGGCGGGCTTCCTCCCACGCGGTCGGCTTGTAACCGGCACGCTCGGACAGCAAGTCCAAGTACGCGAGATCAGAACGGCCCCACTCCCGGGAGGAATCGGCTGCCGCGAGTTCGTAACCTGCAACCGCACATGCCCAGGCGATCTCACTGCGGCGCTTCTCGTCGCCGTTCTCAACACTCACCCGGAACTCGGTGGAGTCGAGACCTTCCAATCCAACAAATGCCTGCGCCAGCCTCCACCCCTCCTTGCTCGTCGCCAGAGCGGAGATGCCATAGGCGTATTGGTCGATAAAGAAGGTCACCAACTTCTCCCGTGACGGAACGGAGGCCGCGAGCTTCTTGCCCGCTTCTCGACGCGCCTTCGCTGCCGCCGCCCCTGCTTCCGCTTCCCGCTTCGCGGCCAACTCGTCGGCATTGCCTTCGGCTCGAGCGGGTTTGTCGACGGCGTAGTAGACAAGCGTTCCTTGCCCGGGGTCGATCGCGCCGACGACTTTGGTGCTCTCGAGATCGATATCGGACACCTCGAACAGTCGATGCTCATGGAAGCTCTCACCGAACCGCTCGCGCGGATCCACGATATCGAGTCCCGCAGCCGATGCCTGCTCTCGGGACTTCCGTTCCGTCAGCACACGTTCAGCCGCGCGCGTCGGGCTCATTCCGCGATCAGAAATCAGCGTGAACGCCGCGAGCTGCTCGGAACGACGGGTATCCGAGCTTTGCGCCGGGTCTGGCTTCTTCTGCCAGCTCCGTGCGGGACCGTAGGGGAGCGCGCCCGCCAAAGCGGCGCCCTCGGCGCTTCGAATCGCGTCCTCCGCAATCGCAGCCTGGACCTCGGGGGCAAGGAGTAACAGCGACAGCCGCCTTGACACCGTCGCCTGATCGACGCCCAGCTTGTCCGCGATGGCACGCTGGCCCATTCCCAACTCGGAGTACCGAGCGAACATCTGGGCCTCGGCGATCTCCGAAAGGTCCTGGCGTCCGAGATTCTCCAGCGTCATGGCGTCGAGGTCGCCGTGATCGTCCATCACGGCGTCGTCAATCACCGCCGGAATCGTCGCCAGCCCGGCGGCAATGGCGGCCGCGCGGCGGCGGTGCCCGTAGATGACCACATACTCGGCATCGTCACCAATAGCGTGGGCGAGGTCGGGCCGTTGCGCGAGGAAACCCTCGCGTGTTACCAGCAGCGCGGGAACCTTGATGCCGTTCGCCCTGGCGCCGTTGACCAACTCATCCCATTTTGGGTCGCCAGCCTGGGGCTTAGACCTGTCCGGGTCGTTGAACGGGTGCGGGGCGGTCTGGAGAACTGGAACCTGCACAACGGTTTGGCCGTCGGCGGCAGCTAATCCAGCAAGCGCGGCGGTGATGCCGCCCGTGTTTGCATCACCATTCGCCTGCGTAGTAGTTACATCGCCGGAGGCGGCGGCCGCGAGCTCCTCACTCTCTTCGCCGCCGGCGTACTTTCGGAACCGACTCGCAGTCTTCCTGCCTGCCGGTTTACGTGCGGCCGGCTTGCGTTTGCTCGCGGCCGGACTGGTCGATGAGCTGGTGGCCACCATTTCGGATGTCACTCCGGCGTTCATCATCCTCCATTCTCTGCGCATGCTTTGCATGTATTTAGATGGAGCGTACTGGGATCGATCCGCCTCCTTTGATATCTCCGGCGGCGTGTCGCCCACGCGGTGATGCACCGTGCATCACATCGACTTGAACACCGGGTGATGCACGGTGCATCACCGAACAGGCAGTCGGATGAGGTTGCAAGCCGCGGGTAGATTCGGCGGCGAAGAGTCCCAGCGCCCGGGTAAGCGTTCCGCTGCCAACCGGTGATGCACGGTGCATCACCGCAGAGGATTCGCGATCAGCCTGGTTCGTCGTCCACTTGACTGCTAGGCGTGGCCGAGACCCTTCCCTGTCGACTCCCTGTCGACGCCTTCGGTGATGCACGGTGCATCACCAAAGGCGCACCCCACTCCCAAGTCAACACCGCCCGTGCGAAGCGGCGGCGCCCCACCGCGTCGGTCATGGGCCTCGACGTTCTTACCTGTCCCCTTGGCGGTAACACCGCCACTGCAGAACCCGAACGGAGAGGACCCAGCGGACCGCATGTCTCGGGGAGTCGCGCAACATTTCGTAGACCACCTCACGGGATCTCGCCGTGATGCACGGTGCATCACCGCAAGGGAGTCGCTCAGCCCGGCTCGTCGCCTACTTGACCGCCCGCGCGGCCGAGTCCTTCCGTTGTCGAGGCCTTCGGTGATGCACGGTGCATCACCGCCCAGGCAGTCGGATGAGGTTGCAAGCCGGGGGGCGCTGGCAGCAAGAGTCCCGCGCCCAGGTGAGCGTTCCACTGCCGACCGGTGATGCACCGTGCATCACCGCAGGCGCGACCCACCTCAGGACGGACCAGGTCAGCACCGTGCCTGTGACGGGCCGCGACGATCTGGCCCACTCCGTTGGCGGCAACACCGCCGCTGCAGAACCCGAATAGGGGCGCCCGCAGCGCGGACCGTATCCCCCGAGGAGTCGCGACCCTTCGCACACCACCTCACGGGATCTGACCGGATGCACCGCGCATCACGGCGGCATGACCGATCCAAATCGGACCAAACCAATGCGCCAGGAGCAAGAGAGGTGGCAACCCGTCGTGATGCACCGTGCATCACCGCACAGCAGTCGGATGAGGTTGTAAGCCGCGGGAGGCGCTGGCAACAAGAGTCCCGCGCCCGGGTAGGGCGGTCATTGCCAGACCGATCGATGGGGCGTTCGTTACGAAGCGGATCTTGCTCTAGGGGTTGCGAGTCACGTCGAGGCGGTGAACGTTCACGCTCTTGTTGGGGCCGTATCCGCATCGAGGCCATTCCACTTGGTGAGCCTCGTGGGAAACTTCCGCTGAGGGCTGGGGCCAATGGGAGTGGCGTCACACCTGTCGCCGGCTAACTGGGTCCTGCCTGAGATGCGATGGATGGCCCCGCGCGTATGTCGGTTTCGCTCTAGTGATCGGCGGGGCATTCCCGCTGCGCTGCATCCTTGTTGCTCCGGCATATTGACGCTCCCGAGTCCACTGCCTTGGTTTACCTTGGTGAGGCCGTTCCCCACCAAGGCAGCGCAAACCGAGCCTGGACGGCACCCGGGGGAGTGGGCGTGTGACGACTTATGCAAGGAACGGGAGGATGGGACTTGAAGTTGACCAGCTAGCGCTCACGGGAGCGTCGCTCGATCGAGTCGTGGGTGATGCACGGTGCATCAC
>NZ_JBFUHV010000242.1:0-9919 GCF_056402215.1 Rhodococcus sp. P4_B6
GTTCCCACCTACGCGGTGCCGGCGGAGGATATCGCCGCGGAGTTGTCGCCGGAGCCACCGGGTTCGGTGCAGGCCGACGGCGACGTCGGCTTCGCGCTGCCGGACGTGACGACGATGCCGGTGCTCGATCCGCGGATACCGTTCTCGGTGCACAGTGCGGAGGGCGAGCCCGTCGCGATCCGCATCGACGGAGCACGGTACGCCCTGGGGTTCCGGCCCGGCGACGACGAACTGTCCAGCTACGTGGTTCTCGACTTCGACGGCTTCGACCGCTGGCTGGAGGAGGACGACGAGATCGTCGGCCATCCGCACGACCCGTTCCAGCGCATCGATGTTCGCCGCACGTCCCGCCACATCCGGGTGATGCTGGGCGACACCCTCCTCGCCGACACTCGGCGGGCGAAAATGCTGTTCGAAACACTGCTTCCGGTGCGCTACTACCTGCCGCCCGAAGACGTCGTCGCGGAACTGCAACCGAGTGCGACGACGACGTACTGCGCCTACAAGGGCAAGGCCGCCTACCGGTCCGCGGTCACCGCCGGCGGAGTGCTCCACGACATCGCGTGGCGATATGACGAGCCCCTCGTCGACGCGTCGGAAGTCCGGGGACTCGTGGCGTTCTTCGACGAGCGGCTCGATCTGATCGTCGACGGTGTGGCCCGGCCGCGGCCGGAAACGCCCTGGTCGTAGCGTTCGCTCCCTGGTCCTAGTCCTCGGCGGCGTCCGCGCCRTCGAGTGCGATCTCGAGTGCCCGGGCCTCGTGGGCGTGCCCGAGCAACTCGTATCCGACGACGGTGACGACCGGGGCCAGCATCACCACGATCAGGCACCACGCCATCGACACGCCCTGCGCCGCCAGCACGAGGGCGAGCGCGATCGTCGCCGCGGTCAGGACGAGGAGTAGGACGTGGAACGGGTCGGGAACCCGCAGCAGATACGTGTACAGCAGGTACACGGCCGCGAGGTAGATCGCGACGGGGACGGCGACGGCGAGCACCGTCGCCGTCGCGCCGATGTGGGAGGCGTGTTCGATGTAGTACGCCGCCACGTGCAACCCGGCCCCCACGGCGGCCAGCGCGGCGAAGACCACGATGTGGCTGTACCCCCAGACGAACGAGCGGCGGCGATACACCGCGAGCACCTCGGCCGACGGCAGGGTGTAGTACACCCACCACAGGCCGAACGTGAGTCCGATGCCCGCGACGGCGACGAGTATCGCATCGAGCGACCACCCCTGGTGTTCGACGACGGCGGACAGTGAGGCCACCGTGCCGATCACACCCTCGCCGAGCGTGATGATCACGAGCAGGCCGTGACGCTCGACGATGTGGTGTGCGTGCCAGGGTGTTCCGCCCTTGTACCGTTCGGCGATGACGGGGCTGCTCATCTCGACGAGGATGAGGACGGCGCCGAGGCCGAACGCGTACTCGACGGTGAGGGGTGCGATCGCCAGCGTCACCCAGCCGATCTGTGCGAAAACGAGCGCCGTGGCGTACGTCAGCGACGCCGAGCGGTGGTCGGGGTCGTGCCTGGCCGCGCGCAACCACTGGAACACCATGGCGACGCGCATGACGATGTACCCGGACACCATGACGGTGTTGTCGAGTTCGACTCCGCGGTCGATGGATGCGAACATCTGCGGCATGCCGAGCGCCATCACGATGACGCCGATCATCTGGATCATGGTGGTGACGCGGTAGATCCAGTCGTCGGTGTCGTAGGCCGAGGCGAACCAGGAGAAGTTGATCCAGGCCCAGATGGTCGAGAACATCGCGAACGAGAAACCCGCCAGCCCGGCGCCGACGTGTCCTTCGGCGAGGAGGTGGGCGAATTGATTGCCCGCGACACCGAACGCGACGACGAACGTCAGGTCGAACAGCAGCTCCAACGGCGTTGCCGCACGGTGTTCCTCGTCCGGATCGCGGCCGACCATCTTCTGGACGCGGTGGGCGAGGCTCCTGCCGTTCGATGCCGATTCTTCGGGCGCGTTCACGGCTGTGCAGTTACGGCGTCGCCTGGTCTGCCTGCACCACGAGGTCGGCGACAGCGACGGGCTGGGATACCAGGACGGCGTGCGACGCGGGAATCTCCGTGATCTGCGCCCCCGCCCGGGTGGCCATGAACCGCTCGGACGCCGCCGGAATCACCTGATCGTTCTGAGCGACCATGGCCCAGCTGGGAGTCGACGCCCACGACGGCGCACCGCTGGGTTCGAGGTTCGCCACCAGCGCGGCCGACCGCTGGTGCGCGAGCATGTCGGCGGCCGTCGCGTCGGACACGTCCGGCGCGAACACCCGATGGAAGTCGGCCGGGTTGATGTAGCCGTCGAGGTTCCTGCCCGCGATCCCGGTGGGATCGTTCTCGACGACCTTCACCTGCAGCACGGGCGGGAGCAGCTGGCTGCCGGGAAAGCGGATGGGGTCGAGGTTCAGCATCACCGGCTCGCCCTGCGCCGGGGCGAATGCCGCCACGTAGACGAGCGCCTCGACGTTCGGCGAGTGCACATTGGTGATGACGGCGCCGCCGTACGAGTGACCGACGAGCACCACCGGTCCCGGGATGTCCGCGAGCACCTTCTCGATGGCGGCGGAATCGTACGCCGGTCCGCGCAGCGGGTTGTCCGGGACGACGACTTCGTACCCGCGACCACGCAGGTCCGCGGCCACCGCGTCCCAGCTGGTCGTGTCGGCGAACGCGCCGTGGACCAGCACCACCGTCGGCAGATCCTGGGCGACGGCCGGTCCGGCCCCGACGGTGAGCGTACCGGCCGCGGCGATCGCGCACGCGGCGACGGCGGTTCGAAGTCGAAGAAGTCGCATCACTCGTCTCCCGGGTCAGGACGGAACACAGTGGTCAGGGGCGAAGGGGGCTGTGCGCCAACCTCTGTCGTACGACGAGAAGCAGTGTCGTACGACGGACGACGCCGTGGCCTGGCCCTTCGTCGCTGAGATTACTCGCCCGCAGCGCGGTCGGCATCATTTCGGCTAGCGTGAGCGGAGGGGGACATTCCGCTCGTCCGTGCACGCTCCGCCGTCGTCAGGAGGAACCCCGTGGATCTCGCATTGCGCGGCACCGTCGCCGTGGTCACCGGAGCCAGCAAGGGTATCGGGCTCGCCATCACCCGGGCACTCGMCGCGGAAGGTGCCTTCGTGGTGGCGGGGGCGCGTTCGCCCGGCCCGGAACTGGAAGAACTCGTCCGCAGTGGAAACGTGGAGGCGGTGAGCGTCGACCTGTCGACCCCCACCGGCCCGGGTGAACTCGTTGCCGCCGCCGCTGCCCGTGGCAGTCTCGGCGTCGTCGTCAACAACGTCGGCGCCGCCCACCCGAGACTGACCGGCTTCCTCGACGTGACCGACGACGACTGGATCACGACGATGAATCTCAACCTGATGTCGGCGGTGCGGACCATCCGGGCCGCGCTGCCCACGATGATCGCCGCGGGCCGGGGGAGCATCGTGACCACGAGTTCGGTCAACAGTTTCCTGCCCGATCCCACCGTCATCGACTACTGCGCGTCCAAGGCCGCGCTCACCAACTTCTCGAAAGCTCTGTCGAAAGAGATGGGACCATTGGGAATTCGGGTGAACACTGTCAGCCCCGGCCCCGTGTCGACCGCCCTGTGGCTCGGTGACGACGGGGTGGCCGCCACGGTGGCGCGCGCCGCGGGCGGCGAACCGGAGGCGGTTGCGGAGAGTGTCGCCAAACAGGCGGTCACGGGCCGGTTCACCCGCCCGGACGAGGTGGCGGATCTCGTCGTGTTCCTCGCGAGCGACCGGGCGGGCAACGTGACGGGATCCGATTTCGTGATCGACGGCGGACTCGTCACCACCCTCTGACCGCCCGCGGACTACCGGCGCCCCAGAAGTTTCCGCATGCCCTCGGCCGCGCCGCGCACGAGTGCGTCGCGGGGGAACCCGCTGCGCTTCTGCGCCGCGTCGTAGTTGCCGCCCGCCACCCAGACCGGCCCGTCGGCCAGGTGCGTGAGACCCTCCCGGGCCACGTCTTCGGGCTCGGCGACCTTCATCCCCGGCAGATCGAAGTTCAGGCCTGCCCGGACCATCGCCGGCGTGCGGGTGACGCCGAGAACGAGTTCGACCACGTGAACCCCGAACGGCGCCAGTTCGAGCCAGAGGCTTTCCGCGAAGATCCGGCCGAACGCCTTCGACGCGGCGTAGATGCTCTGATCTTCCGACCCCAGATAGCCGGCCAGCGAACCGACCAGCACGATCCCGCCCCGGCCGCGGTCCTTCATCCTCGTGCCGAAATGCTGCGACAGGTGCAGTTGAGAGGTGATGTTCAGGTCGATGACGCGCTGGAAGCCGGCGAGGTCTCCGCTGACGAACTCGTGCCCGTAACTGTTGGCTCCGGCGTTGAAGATCAGCAACCCGACCTCGACGTCGTCGGTGGCCGTGCGGATCCGGTCGAGGGCGTCCGGGTCGAGGAGATCGAGCGCGAGGGTGCGTACCAGGACGCCGTGCGCGCGGACCTTGGCGGCGGTCTCCTCGAGGGGGCCGGGCTTGCGGGCGATCAGCACGAGGTTGATCCCCGCTCGGCCGAGTTCCTCGGCGAAGCTCGCGCCGACACCCTCGGAGCCGCCTGCGATCACGGCCCACGGTCCGTAGTGATCGATGTCGATCATGATGTGTCCCTTCGGGAATGGTGTCAGTGAACGACGACGGGAGTCGGTACGGGGTCGGGATCGCGCACCGGCACGGCACCCGCCTGCGCGGCCCGGGTGATCGACGCGGTCAGCGCCGCGCACCCTTCCCGGGGAGCGCCGGGGCGTCCCGGTCCGGAGCCGCCGATCTCACGGCACCGGGAGCGGGCCGCGTCGTCCCACTGAATGGATGTGTGCTCCCAGCTGTTCTTCTGGACGAGGACCCGCGCGCCGCACTCAGTGCACTGCAGCGGCTGCATCGGCTTCGCGCGCCTTTCGTGCGAGGTTTTCTTCCACTTCCCGCTTCCACGATTCCACGGGCCGGGTGGTGTCGAGTTCGAACTCGAACCGCTCGGTCATCTGCGGCGTCACCGCGGCGACGTCGACGTAGAACTGCTCGTACCACCGTCGCAGCTGGTAGACCGGACCGTCCTCCTCACACAGCAGCGGATTCTCGATGCGGGTCTTGTTCTTCCAGATCTCGATGTCCTGCTCGAAACCCTTCGCGATGAACGTGCCGAAATTCTTCGCCATCGCGGTGGCCGCGTCGCCGTCGAGTTCCTTGGACTTCTTGACGATGATGCCGTACTGCAGCACGAACTTGTCGGCGCTGACGGGGTAGTGGCAGTTGATCAGCACGGAGTCGACGTCGTGCGTCTCGTACTGGTACGTCAGGTCGTCGACCATGAACGACGGTCCGAAATAGGTGGCGTCCGATCGGCTTCCGACCATCTTCGGCTGACCCGACGCGTGCGGGCGCATGTCCTCACGGGCCTGCCCGCGCATGAACTGGCTGGCGACGTGGCCCTCGAAGACGTTCTTGAAGTAGGTGGGGAACGAGAAGTGCACGTAGAAGAAGTGCGCCATGTCGACGATGTTGTCGACCACCTCGCGGCAGTTCGTGTCGACGGTGGTGCGGTACCAGACCCAGTCCGTCCACTCGTCGTCGAGGGCGCCGTCGATGCGGGGAATCGTGACGTCCGCGGGCGGCGGATTGCCTTCCGGATCGTTCCACACGAACAGCATCCCGTCCTGGTCCAGCGCGTGCCACGACCGGGTTCGCGCGAGCGGCGGCACCCGGCGCGCGTACGGAATCTTCTTGCACCGGCCGTTGCTTCCCCACCGCCAGTCGTGGAACGGGCACGCCACCTCGTCGCCCTTGACGGTGCCCTGGCTCAGATCGCCGCCCATGTGCCGGCAGTAGCCGTCGAGCACGGCGAGGTCGCCGGCACTGTCGGCGAAGACGACGAGTGTGGTGCCGAACGCCTCGACGGAGTGCGGCTTGCCGTCCCGGAATGCCTCGGACAATCCGATGCAGTGCCATCCACGGGCGAATCGGGTGGGCGCTGCGCCGGCGTCGATCTCGCGTACCTCGACTGTCTCGGACTGTTGGGTGGTCACGATGCGTCCCGTCCTCTCCTGGGCTTGTGCGGTGCCCTGCACGCTAAGTGAGCGTCGACGGCCCGCATCGCGTGGTCCCACTGGACGGGACCGCGCGGACGGCGGCGTTTCCCGTTGAGCGAGACGCATATCCACGCGCGGGTGCGATCGCCCTACCCTCCGACAGATGACGAACGAGGTCCTCAGATCGGTCCGCGGGCTGCTGCCGACGATCGCGGAGTACGCGGACAAGGTCGACGAGTCGCGGCGGGTGTCCGAGCAGGTGATCCGTGAACTCGGCGACACCGGATTGTTCAAGATGCTGCAGCCCCGGCGGTACGGCGGCACCGAGAGCGATCCGGTGCATTTCTACGAGGTGGTGCGCGCCGTGTCGGGGGTGTGCGGCTCGACGGGCTGGCTGGCGTCCGTGCTCGGTGTGCACCCGTGGCACCTGGCCCTGTTCGACGACCGGGCACAACGCGACGTGTGGGGCCACGACGATTCGGTGCTCGTGTCGTCCGCCTACGCGCCCGTGGGGCGGCTCGTCCCGGTCGAGGGCGGATACCGGTTGACGGGGGACTGGGGCTTCTCCTCGGGCTGCGAGCACGCGTCGTGGGCGCTGCTCGGCGCGATGCTCGTCGGAACCGAGGGTCGCCCGGTCGATTTCATGACCGCACTGGTGCCGCGGTCGGACTACCGCATCCACGACGTGTGGGACGTGGTGGGGATGCGGGGCACCGCAAGCAACGAGATCACCGCCCGGGACGTGTTCGTTCCCGACTACCGGATCAAGAGGAACTACGAGACGGCGCAACTGCGCGGTCCCGGGCAGAAGGTGAACCGGGGACCCCTGTACCGGCTGCCGTTCGCCACGCTCTTCACCACCGCCGTCGCGGCGCCCGGGGTCGGCATCGTCGCGGGATGTTACGAGCGCTATCTGACGGTCATGCGGGAACGGGTGCGACTCAGCCTCGGTGGCGGCAGATTCGTCGACGACCAGTTCGCCCAGGTCGCGGTCGCCCGGGCGGCGTCCGAGATCGATGCCGCAATCCTGCAGATGGATCGCAACGTGCGGGAACTGTGGGAGTTGGCCGAGGCCGGTGAGGAACTCCCCATGGGTCTGCGCCTGCGGGTGCGCCGCGATCAGGTCCGCGCCACCGAGCGGGCTCTCGAGGCGATCGACCTGCTGTTCAAGACCGCCGGCGGGAGTTCGCTGTTCCGCGGCAACGCGATCGAACGGTCGTGGCGCGACGCCCACGCGGGCAGTGCGCACGTGGCCAACGAGCCCGAACGCGCCCTCGCCTTGTTCGGCAGGGGTGCGTTCGGGCTCCCGGTGGAGGACAACCTCGTGTAATCAGCTCCGCATGTGCTGAACTGCCCGGTAGGAGAACACCATTGCGGTGCCGAGCGGCACGCCGGGGCCCGGGTAGAACCGGCCGCTGAGCGATGCGCTGGTGTTGCCCGCCGCATACAGTCCGTCGATGGGGGAGCCGTCGGCGCGCAGGACGCGGGCGTCGGCGTCGGTCCGGACGCCGCCCTTGGTGCCGAGGTCGCTGAGCACGATGCGGGCCGCATGGAACGGGCCCTGCGACACCGGGCTCAGCGCCGGGTTGGGCGGGGCGTCCGCACCCGTGCCGGGCGGGCAGAAGAAGTTGTCGTACGGATCCTCTCCCCGGTGGAACGCCTCGTCGACGCCGTGCTTGGCGAAGTCGTTGAACTGTTCGACGGTGCGGCGCAGAGCGTCCGCGGGGACGCCGATCTTCTCCGCGAGTTCCTCGATCGTGTCGGCCGACACCCAGGTGCCCGCCGCGTGGTGCTTCTCGGCGGAGATCTGCGGAATGGAGATGGCAGGCAACACGGGCCCGCCCTCCTTCGAGTCGAAGACGAGGTAGGACCCGGCGCCGCCGTGTTCGATCATCGCGCGGCCGAACTGGTCGTACGGCAGCGACTCGTTGAGGTACCGCTCTCCGGACGTGTCGACCAGAATCCCGCCGCGCACACCCACCATGAAAGCGCCGGAGCCGTCCGGAAGTTCGACGCCGGGGCACCACCACGCCTCGTCGAGCAGCGCGGTGTCCGCGCCGACCTCCACCGCCGCCTGCAGGAGGTCACCGGTGTTGGCGCCGCGCGGTCCCATGCTCCACTCGGCCCGGCCGGGCGTTCCGTTCTCGGTGCGCAGGGCCGCGCTGCCCTCGATGCCGCCCGCCGCGAGCAGCACGCCGCGGGTCGCCCGGATGCGGATCGTCTCACCGGCCGCATCCGTCGCCAGGGCGCCGACCACCCGGCCGTCCTCGACGATCAGCGCGCGGGCCGCGGTCCCGGTGCGCAGTTCCGCGTGCCCGGTGCCGTACAGGGCCATGAGGAGACGGCCGATCAGGGCACGGCCCCCGTTCAGCGTTCCCTCGGGATGCGGTTCGCCGGCCCGATCGACGTCGGCCTCCGGCCGGATGACCTCACGAAGTTCCCCGACCTCGTCGCCCGGCAGATCGAGCGGGTTGATCGCGCGACCGTAGTCCATGCGGCCGGGTGCCTTGTAGTAGTCGGGGAATGCGCGCCACTCGAACTCGATGTGGGGATCGCGTTCGAGAAGTTCGACGACCTCGGGGGCGGTGGTGACGTACGCCTCCTGGCGGTCGATCTCCTCGTCTCCCACCACCGCGCGCAGGTACGTGCGCGCCTTGTCCGTGGAGTCGCCGATCCCGGCACGCTCCTGCACGGCGGTGCCCGGCAGCCACACCGCGGCGCCCGAGTACGCGGACGTGCCGCCGAACAGTGGGGTCTTCTCGAGGACGAGGGTGCGCAAACCCTGCGAAGCGGCCGTGTACGCGCCGGTCAGGGCGCCGCCCCCCGAACCGACCACCAGCACGTCGCACTCGGTTGTCCAGTCCTGCATCGTCGTTTCCTCCGTTGATGGTCTGTGGTGACTGACGGTCCAGTCGTGGGGTTCACGCAATCGCATCCGGGCGGCGTGCGGCACGTGCGGTCCCACTCACCGGACGAAATTCGAAGCTTTGCCGATCCAGTGCGAGAATCGACACCGGATCCGGGGCTGTGTGCGGAGTGAAGGGGGATCGAGGGTGCCGAGAATCGCCGAAGTGCGGGACGCTGCCGAACCGAGTTCGGAGGAACAGCGGGCCCGCCACGTCCGCATGCTCGAGGCCGCCGTCGAACTGGCGACCGAGAAGGAACTCGCCCGCGTCCAGATGCACGAGGTGGCCAAACGCGCCGGTGTCGCGATCGGGACGCTGTACCGGTACTTTCCGTCGAAGACGCACCTGTTCGTCGCGGTGATGGTCGACCAGATCGACCGGATGGGTGCCGGTTTCAAGAAGAGTGCGCCGCCCGGGGAATCGCCGCAGGACGCGGTGTACAACGTGCTCGTACGGGCCACCCGCGGTCTGCTGCGCAGACCCGCGCTCTCCACGGCGATGATCCAGTCCACGAGCACCGCCAACGTGGCGTCCGTGCCGGACGCGGGGAAGGTCGACCGAGCGTTCCGGCAGATCATGCTGGACGCCGCCGGGATCGAACACCCGACGGAGGAAGACCTGACCGCGTTGCGCCTGCTGGTGCAGTTGTGGTTCGGCGTGATCCAGTCCTGCCTCAACGGCCGGGTCACCATTCCCGACGCCGAATCAGACATCCGCAAGGCGTGCGACCTGCTGCTGGTCGGTCTGTCGCACCGCTGACAGCTTGCCCGGCGGGGGCCGCCTCCCCGGCGCGCCCGAAATGAAATTCATTCCTGACTGCTGAGCCGGGTCGGAAACTGTCCTTCGCAAGACGAAGGGCATTGCTGTCTTCCAAGAAATAGAATAAATTCCAAAAATGAGCCGCGGACGTGTCCGCGAGCCAGAAGAACCCGAGCCAGAAGAACCCCAAGGG
>NZ_JBFUHV010000243.1:0-9906 GCF_056402215.1 Rhodococcus sp. P4_B6
GGCGTTGGCGATCGATAATCATTCGGGTGAGGTGTGGCCGAGCCCGGTTCCGGGTGCGACGATTCCGTTCCATCAGGTGGTGATCCGGGATATGGGTCTGACGCTCGGGGAGATGTTCAACCTCGAGGAGTTGGCGGCGGACTGTGAGGCCGATGGGGTGTGGGAGTTCCTGTTCTGCGCTCCGGGGTTGAAGGTCACCAACTCCGCCGGATCCCCCGTCACCCCGATCGTGCTCAAGTAGGAGACCGGGCCGATGAGCACACACGCACAGGTGCAGAAGGTTGACCCCGGAGCGTACGCAGCTCTCACCAAGGAGTAGGAATGCCTGTCCGCCAGACACTTCACGGCAAAGTTCTCGTCATCACCTTGGACCGTGAACACAAGCGCAATGCGATAGATCCAGAGATGGCGACGGGGATCAGCACTGCGCTGGACCGACTCGATGATGACGACGACATCTGGGTTGGGGTGATCACCGGAAGTGACTCGGTCTTCTCCGCGGGGTCGGACCTCAAAGACGGTGCACAGGCACGCACCGATCGCGGCGGTGAGTACGGGCTCATCCGGCGGCGCCGAATCAAGCCGTTGATTGCGGCCGTCGAAGGGCCTGCTCTGGGTGGCGGATTCGAGATTGCACTTGCTTGTGACCTCATCGTGGCATCCACCACTGCGCGATTCGCGCTACCCGAGACGCAACGAGGAGTCGTTGCCACGTCCGGAGCGCTGTTTCGGGCGATTCGCGCGCTGCCGATACATGTTGCGAAGCAACTCCTCATCACCAACGCGGGACTCACCGCCGATCGCGCCTTCCAGCTCGGATTGGTCAACATCGTCACCGAGCCRGGTGACGCCCTTCGCCAAGCACGCGATCTCGCTGAGGAGATCTGTCAATCAGCACCGATCTCAGTCCAGCAGACGCTTGCCGCTATTGCATCCCAGTTCTCCGAGGCCGATGAGCGAGGGTGGGAAGCAACAGCGCGAGCGATCGAGGCAGTCAAGGCATCGGAAGACATGGGAGAAGGCATCAATGCCTTCTTCGAACGCAGGACCCCGCAATGGCGTGGGCGCTGACAGGAACGAGGGTCTGAAATGGCAGAAGTAAGGCAGCAGCGTCGAGGCCGATCGATCGCGATGACACAGGACGAGATCGACAGCTTCCTCGCCGAGGAGCGGACTTGCCGTGTCGCAACGGTGGACGGCAACGGCACCCCGCACGTCGTGCCATTGTGGTTCGTCTGGGACGGAACCTGCTTGTGGCTCAATTCGATTGTGCGAAGCCAACGCTGGAAGGACGTCACGCGTGATCCCCGGGTGTCGATCGTCATCGATGCCGGCCACGGTTTCGGGGAATTGCGCGGAGTGGAGATCAGCGGGCACGCGGAGAGCGTCGGAGACGTACCCCGGGGTTCGTCCGTCGACAGTCGATTGACGGACGCCGAACTTCGTTTCGCGCGAAAGTACACGGGCAGCGACACGTTCACGGCCGACGGTCGCCACGGATGGTTGCGGGTGACGCCGAGCAAGATCGTGAGTTGGGACTTCCGGAAGACGCCGAAACGGTGACCACGGAGGCATTCATCTATGAAGCCATCCGAACCCCACGCGGCCGCGGCAAGGCGTCCGGCTCGCTGCATACAGTGAAGCCGATCGACCTGGTCACCGGCCTGATCGACGAACTGAGGGTGCGGTTCCCGGATCTTGACGAGCACCGCATCTCCGACGTGATCCTGGGTGTCGTCTCGCCGCTCGGCGATCAGGGTGCCGACATCGCCCGGACCGCGGTGACGGTCGCCGGCCTGCCCGAGACGGTCGGCGGCGTGCAGATCAACCGGTTCTGCGCGTCCGGTCTGGAGGCCGTGAACATGGCCGCGCAGAAGGTTCGGTCCGGCTGGGACGAGCTGGTCATCGCGGGTGGTGTCGAGTCGATGTCCCGGGTGAAGATGGGCTCCGATGGCGGCGCCTGGATGCTGGATCCAGCGACCAACTACGACACCTACCTGGTGCCGCAGGGCATCGGCGCCGACCTGATCGCGACGATGGAGGGATTCTCCCGCGAGGATGTCGACGGATACGCGGCCCGCTCGCAGGACCTCGCGGCGAAGGCGTGGGCGGGCGGCTACTTCGCCCAGTCCGTCGTCCCGGTCAAGGACATCAACGGTGTCACGGTCCTCGACCACGACGAGCACATGCGTCCGGGCACCACGGTCGAGGCGCTGGGCAAGCTGGCGCCGTCGTTTGCGGGCATCGGTGAGATGGGCGGCTTCGACGCCGTGGCGCTGCAGAAGTACCACTGGGTGGAGAAGATCGACCATGTCCACCACGGCGGCAACAGCTCCGGCATCGTCGACGGTGCCGCGCTGGTCCTCGTCGGATCCGAGCGGGCCGGCAAGGAGATGGGTCTGACCGCGCGTGCCCGCGTCGTCGCGACCGCCACCTCCGGTGCCGACTCGACGATCATGCTCACCGGCCCCACCCCGGCCTCGAAGAAGGTGCTCGCCGCCGCCGGTCTGACCGTCGACGACATCGACCTGTTCGAGATCAACGAGGCGTTCGCGTCCGTGGCGATGAAGTTCGCAAAGGACCTGGAGATCCCCGACGAGAAGCTCAACGTCAACGGCGGTGCGATCGCGATGGGGCACCCGCTCGGCGCGACCGGAGCGATGATCACCGGCACCATGGTCGACGAGCTCGAGCGTCGCGGTGCGAAGCGGGCCCTGGTCACGCTGTGCATCGGCGGCGGTATGGGCGTGGCCACCATCATCGAGCGCGTGTAGGCAACCGGCCTTTCCAGCGCTCGGACTACCTGGAGACCGATCTACGTGACCGAGAAGAACATGATCGACTGGGAGCAGGACGCCGACGGCATCGTCGTGCTCACCATGGACGACCCGAACCAGAGCACCAACACGATGAACGACCTGTGCAAGCAGTCGTTCGTGGCCACAGTCGACCGCCTGTACGGGGAGAGGGAGTCCGTCACCGGCGTCGTGCTCACCTCCGCGAAGAAGACCTTCTTCGCGGGCGGTGACCTCAGGCGCACGATCACGATCGGCCCAGATCAGGCTCACGAGGTCCTCGCGAACGTCGAGGGGTTCCGGGCGATGCTGCGTCGCCTCGAGACCCTCGGTAAGCCGGTGGTTGCCGCCATCAACGGCGCCGCGCTCGGTGGCGGTCTCGAGATCGCCCTTGCCACCCACCACCGCATCGCGGCCGACGTCAAGGGCGTCAAGATCGGCTTCCCCGAGTCGACTCTCGGCATGTTGCCCGGCGGTGGCGGAGTCGTCCGCACCGTTCGGATGCTCGGCCTGCAGGATGCGATCCTTCGCGTCCTCGTCCCGGGAGGGACGCGTGGACCGGCGGAGGCGAAGGACGTGGGCCTCGTCGACGAGGTCGTATCTTCCATCGACGAATTGGTGCCTGCCGCGAAGTCCTGGATCAAGGCCAATCCCGAAGGCGGTGTACAGCCTTGGGACAGGGTGGGCTACCGGATCCCCGGCGGAGCCCCCGCAACTCCTGCACTCGCAGCAATCCTTCCGGCGTTACCGGCGAACCTGCGCAAGCAGTTCAGGGGCGCTCCCATGCCGGCTCCTCGCGCGATCATGGCCGCTGCGGTCGAGGGCTCGCAGGTCGACTTCGACAACGCGATGATCATCGAGGCTCGCTACTTCACTTCGCTGGTCACCGGTCAAGTCGCGAAGAACATGATGCAGGCGTTCTTCTTCGACCAGCAGGCGATCAGGGCCGGCGGCTCACGTCCTGCCGGTATCGCCAAGACCCCGATCACCAAGGTCGGCGTTCTCGGCGCAGGCCCCGTCGGCGCGGGCATCGCCTACCTCTCCGCGAAGGCGGGCTTCGAGGTCGTCCTCGGGGACGTCGCCATCGAGACTGCGCTGAAGGGCAAGGCTCACGCCGAAGATTCTGAGAACAAGGCGCTTTCGAACGGCCGGAGCACGCAGGACAGATCTGACGCACTCCTTGCCAGGATCACCCCGACAGCTGATGTCGCCGACTTTGCGGGTGTCGACCTGGTCGTCGAGGCCGCGTTCGAATCGGTTGAACTCGCGCACAGGGCGTTCCAGGAGATCGAGGACATCGTCGAACCCAACGCACTGTTGTGCTCGAGCTCCACGGCGCTTCCAATTGCGGGTCTCGCGGCCGGGGTGAAGCGTCAGGAAGACTTCGTCGGCATCCACTTCCTCTCACCGGTCGAAGAGGTGCCGCTCGTGGAGATCATCCGTGGAGAGAAGACGTCCGACGAGGCACTGGCTCGGGCATTCGACTACGTCCAGGCCATTCGCCGGATACCGATCGTGGTCGACGACACGCCCGGCTTCTTCGTCTCGCGTCTCATCGGTACGTACGTCAACGAGGCCATCACCATGCTCGCCGAGGGGGTTGAGCCGGCCAGCGTCGAGCAGTCCGGTTTGCAGGCCGGGTATTCCGTTGCACCGCTGCAGATGTCGGATGAAGTCGGCCTCGCCCTGATCCAGGGGATTCGCGAGGAGCAGACCGAGGCGGTAGGCGGGGAACCAACGGTCGGCCCGGTCGTCGAAAGTCTCGTCGAGGGCGGCCGCACCGGCCGTCTGGGTGGGGCGGGTTTCTACGACTACGCCGACGGCAAGCGCGTCGGCCTGTGGCCGGGACTGCGTGAGCGCTTCGATTCCGGATCGTCGACCCCGCCCCTTCGCGACCTGATCGACCGGGTTCTCTTCATCGTGGCCATCGAGGCGGTCATGTGCTTCGACGAAGGCGTCATCACCTCCACCGCCGACGCCAACATCGGTTCGATCATGGGCATCGGCTACCCGGCGTGGACCGGTGGTGTCAGCCAGTTCGTCACCGGCTACGAGGGAGGCAAGGGTGGTTTCGTTGCCCGCGCGGAGGAGTTGGCTGCCAAGTACGGTGAGCGGTTCCTACCTCCCGCATCGCTGAGGTAGGGCGCTCGCGTCCACATCGCAGGACTACGTTTGCTGCTTGCCTCGCTTGCGGGGGCGTGCCGGGGATTCGGGGGGTGAGGTCTTTCTCCGGCCCATGTAGTCGTGCATGCGCTCGTCCAGATCGTCGACCGGATAGCTCTCGCTGCGGAATCCCGAGATAAGGGTCATGCAGTACTCCCTGGACAACGTTTCCGCGTCCCACTCACCACCGGGCTTTATCCACTGATACGTGTGATTGTGCATGTTGAGGAACTGGAGCGTGGCCAGGCGAGGGTCGAGTTTCCGGAACGATCCATTGTCCATGGCAGCGACGAGAATCTGCTCGACGATGTCTTCGAACTCTCGCCGTTGCCCCAGGAGGCGCGAGCGGTTCGTTCCACGCAGACTCTTGTAGTCGTGTTCGTAGACCCAAACGTGGTCGAGTCGGGCAAGGATATTTTCCAGTAGCGACTGGGACAGCATCCGGAGCTGCAGGACAGGGTCTATCTCGAGATCGGCAATTCGCCGGGCAGCGGTGAGGAGTGGTTCCATGACCCGGTTCTGGATCTCGACCAGAAGGTTCTCCTTCGAGCCGATGTAGTAGTACAGCGCCCCGCGTGCAGTCCCAGTTGACTCGCTGAGCTCGGCGATGCCGGTGCCCGCGTATCCCTTCTTCGCAAAGAGGGCGGCGGCGATGTCGATGATTTCCTGGCGCTTCACTTCATACGCGGGGCCGTGCCCTGGTGGTCTTGCCATGACTTCGCAGCCCATCTCCGTCGTTCGGTCTACCTCCGCACACGCCACACGTTGACGTCGGCTTACTGAAGTCGAGTTTTGTTGTTCCGACCGGACTATAACCTAGTCAACTGACCATTCTTATCACATCTTCAGCCAGATTTGGGGGAGAGGGCAGTACCAGGCGATGCTCGTCGACCTCACCGGCGACGGGGGACATCCGGACGCACGCCTTGGGGGCGAGTGCGCGGCCCGCGGCCCGTATCGTTCGCGGTGAAGATCTGTCGGGCCTCGGATCGTTCCACCCTTCAATTTCACTGACTCACAAGGTAATTCGATTCCATACAGTCGCTGAAAACTACGCTGTCGAGGATTGTCCACCCGACAGTGACGCTCCGCATTCTCTACTGCCGATTCACAAAGAGGCGTGTGGCACGAGCGGCGTCACAGTAGTGAGTATCCGCCGTCGACCGTGATCGCGGATCCCGTGACATAGGCCGATGCCGCGGAGGCAAGGAAGAGGTAGATTCCCGGAAGATCTTCCGGAGTTCCCCACCGTCCAAGTGCCGTGTGCCGAGTGATGTCGTTCTCGCGCTCGGTGTCACGGTGCCAATGAGCGCCGAGCCCGGTGTCGAACCATCCGAGCGCAACAGCGTTGACGGTGATCTGCCGTGGCCCGAGTTCTTGTGCCATGGACTGCACGAGCGCATGAGAGCCGCTCTTGGAGGCGGCGTACGCCGCCAGTCCTCCGCGAGGGCGGATACCGACGACTGAACCCGTGACGATGATCCGGCCCCCCGATTCCATGGCTGTGGCAGCCGCGCGAGCACCGAGGAACGTGCCGGTCAGATTGACGTCGATGATGTCGCGCCACACCGCAGGATCCGTGTGCTCCACGGCGGCGACCTCGGGTGATACGCCGGCATTGCAGATCCACACATCGACTCCACCGAAACGCTCGACCATCTGGTCGGCGACGGTCTCGTTGAATCCGTCCGCACGCACATCGCCCGCGCAGATCAGTGGGTCGCCGCTGAGGGTGGAGGCCACCTTCGTCAGTGCCTGCTCCGATCGGGCCACCAGGCCGAGTTGAGCTCCTGCTGCGTCGAATGCTGTCGCCAGAACTCTTCCGAGTCCTCGCCCGGCACCCGTGATGACTACTCGTCGTCCCGAGACGTCGGCGTTCGCGATGCCCATTCTTTTTCCGTCCATTCGATCGTGCACCGGTAGGCGCGAGTCGGTGACGCTCGCTTTGCGAACGCCGTTGTGTCGATGGCGCCTGGAGTTGCGCCTTCCCTCGCGCTCAGGCGGGGGTATCGCGCAGGACGCGCTTGAGTACCTTTCCCGAAGGCGTTCTGGGAAGGGACTCGATGCACTCGATCTCCGCAGGAACCTTGTACTTGGCCAGCCGTGTGCGACAGAACTCTTTCAAAGTCTCGGAGTCGGCGCCGCTGCCGGCGCGCAAGACGACAAATGCCCGGGGTACCTCTCCCCAGCGTGGATGAGGCATGCCCACGACTGCAGCTTCGACCACGTCCGGGTGCTCGTAGAGCACGCGTTCGACCTCCGGGGTCGCGATATTCTCTCCACCGGAGACGATCATGTCCTTCTTGCGATCCTCGATGTAGAGGTATCCGTCGGCATCGAGGCGACCGATGTCTCCCGTGTGGAACCAGCCGTTGCGGAGGGCCTTGCGCGTTGCTTCCTCGTCGCGCCAGTACCCCGTCATGACCTTGGGGCCGCGAACCACGATCTCGCCGAGTTCTCCGGCCTCGAGCGGTGTCCCGTGCTCATCGACCACGGCCACCTGGACGTGGGGCACCGGCCGTCCAACCGAGCCGACCTTCGATCGCATGTGTGCGGCGTCGTTGACGGTATCGCCGGACACTGTTTCGGTGAGCCCGTATGCGTCGGCGAACCATACTCCGGGAAAGGCGTCGGAGATACGGTCGAGCAACGGGATCGGCATCTTCTCTCCTCCGCCGGTGATGAAGCGGATCGACGAAGTGTCGCGATCGGAGATGTCCGGCAGTTGCAGCAGTGCATTCATCATCGAAGGCGCCAGCCAGATGTTGGTCGGACGCAGGGTCTCGATCGAGTTCGCGACGCCGGCCGCATCGAACTTGCGGACCAGGCTCAGTCGGCCACCCACGTGGAACGTCGCCAAACCCGGCAGATCCATGCCTCCGACGTGGTACAGCGGTCCGCAAATGAGGGTGTTGTCCTCGGCGGTCAGGGAGAACTCGAGGATGTGGGCAAGATTCTTCCAGATGAGGTTTTCATGGGAGATGATCACGCCCTTCGGTCGCGATGTGGTCCCGGAGGTGTACATGAGTCGTTGCAGCGAGCCCGGGGTGCCATCGACGATCTGCGTTGTCTGCCCATGGCCCTTGCTGATCAGCGTGTCGTACTCGCGCCATGTGGGATCCGGTGGAAGGTCCAGCGTCACTTTGTGGTGAAGGTTCGGCAGCGACCCTGCAATCGTGTCGACGGCCGGGACGAACTCTGTCTCTGTGACGATGACGGCGGCGTCCGAGTGCTCGAGAATGTACTGCCATTCCGAAGGAGACAGCCGATAGTTGAGCGGCAGGATGGCGGCGCCGATCCTGTTGGCTGCCAGCATCGTTTCGATGAACTCGACCCGGTTGTACAACAGAACGGCGACGATGTCACCGGGCGTCACTCCGAGGTCGCGCAAGGCGACGGAGGCGGACTGGACGCGCGACTGCAGGTCACGGTAGGTCAGCTCGCGAGCGCCCTCCGAAACGGCAATCCTGTCGCCGAATCGGTGTGAGTTTCGTTCGAGCACGGAGGCAAAGTTGAACACGGTGAGGCTCTCGATCGGGGTCGGTACCTGCCGGTTGAATGTACTGGTCAGGCTATGTAGCTGAATTTCTGGATACCAACGAACTGCACCATGGCCGTCCGGATACCGGGTTTCTGCCTGCGCGTCCTCGGAGGTGAGATCGTCAGGGTAGCGAGTACCCGCCGTCGACGACCAGTGAGTGTCCTGTCACCCAGCGTGATTCGTCGCTCGCGAGGAAGGTGACTGCGCCGGTGAGGTCTGCGGGTGCGCCGAAACCCAGTGGATGCCTGTCTTCAATCGCAGTCAGCGCTTCAGCCGGCAAGCTGTCATGGAGTGCGGTGGGGAAGGTGCCGGGGCACACCGCGTTGACCCGTATCCCTTCCTTCGCGTACTCGAGGGCGGCAACTCGGGTCAGGTGAATCACGCCGGCCTTTGATGCGCAGTACGGAGCGGCGTATGTCCACGCGGTCAGTCCACTGACCGATGCGATGTTCACAATCGATACGTTGGTCTTCTTCCTCGAGGTGCGTGCCACCGCTCGGATGCCGTGGAACGTACCGGTGAGATTGACCGACATCGACCGCTCCCAGTCCGCTGTGGAGAGATTGTGAATGCGTGCATTCGGCGAGACGATGCCAGCGGTGTTCACCAGGGTGTCGACCGTTCCGAATCGTACGGCTGCATTGTGGATCAGCGCATCGAATTCGTCCCCGTCCGCGACGTCGAGGTGTTCTGTGGCCACCTCGATGTCCTGTGCTCGCAGCGTTTCCGCCAGGGCGTCGAGAGCGTCGAGGTTTATGTCGGCGAGCACGATTGCCCGTATGCCTTCGGCGGCGAAGTGTGTGGCCACCGCTGATCCCAGGGCACCAGCCGCTCCCGTGACAACAGCGGTCTTGTCCTCGAGTTTTGCGCTCATTTGCGCGCTCCTGTTCTTCGGTCCCAGACGAACAATTGTTGTGTCAGTGGTCCAGGTCTCGGTTGTCCTGGTCGCAGCGGTACTTCACGGGTGGGCATCGAGCGCTTCTCGGATTGCGTCCTCGATGCGGGCCTCGTCAGGCAACCATTGCTGCTCGAGGGGCGGCGAGTACGGTGCCGGCGTCGATCCTGCGGTCACCCGAATCACGGGGGCATCGAGGTGCCAGAACCCTTCTCGGACAGCCCGAGCTGCGAGCTCCGCGCCGACACCGAACTCGCCGACCGCCTGGTGGACGACGACGAGCCGGTTGGTCTTGCGGAGTGACTCGAGCACGGTGTCGAAGTCCAGCGGACTTATCGTGCGAAGGTCGATGACTTCGACGTCGATGCCGTCGTCGGCGAGGCGATCGGCGACTGCCAGGCAGTCGTACATCATCTTCGAATAGGAGACCACAGTGACGTCACGGCCGGGCCGACGCACGATTGCCTTGCCGAGAGGAACGATATGGTCCGCTGGCGGGGTCGGCCCCTTCC
>NZ_JBFUHV010000244.1:0-9893 GCF_056402215.1 Rhodococcus sp. P4_B6
GCCTTCCGGCGTCTTCAGGTCGAGGGTCAGGGACCGCTTCGACCTGTTGACGTTGACGAACATCGCCGACATGTCGCCGGAACGATTGGGCAGGGAGCGGACGTGATCGCCCTTGCCGGGCACCTCCACCTTGACGACGTCCGCGCCCTGGTCGCCGAGGATGTCCGTGGCCCAGGGGCCCGACATCATCGAACACAGGTCGACGATCTTGATTCCGGTCATGGGGCCACTCATGAAGGGCACCTTTCAGTCGGGTGAAGTAATCCGGGGGTTCGCAAGGCCAACATCCAAATCATGTTGCTCAGTGTGGCCTGCCTCACCGAATAGTATTGGGCTTTCCTTCATGAGTCAATTGTTATCTCGAGCGTGTTTTCACTACTAAATAGATGCATGTGCATCTATTTAGGTGCACCCGTTTCTTCATCGATCCCCTGCTGAACGGTGCCGGAGGGGATCATCCACCCGAGTTGGCAGTCAGGCCGTCCGACGATGACAGGGAGATCGCGGGGCCGTCACGGCCGAAGTCATGCACCGGGTAGGCAAACGGGATCCGCGGAGGCCTCAGCACAGCGCACACTCGAGGCCGCAAGGTACATGCCACCAGGAAGCTCCAACCCGTGTCCACAAACTTGAGATGTCCAGGTGGGCTCTGTCGTGCGGGCAAGGGTTCAGCTCTGCACTGAAGCCGCCAGAGTGCAGCGGCGTGACCAACAGCACTGAGAGCATTACCCTTGGCAGCAGCACTTCATAGATCGCTGACACTGCCGGACGGTCACGCCCGGTGCCGCACTCCCGTCGACGTCACGGCAAGTGCTGTTGTCGTCGCCGCACGCAGGCAATTCGATGGGGCGACCTGACCACCGGCGACCCGATTCGCGCGAAGAGGCCTGGATGACATCAGTCCCAGGGACGACGAACCGCCGCTGCGGGCGAGCCACACCTGGTGACCATGGGTGAATACGCCCAGCTCAAGGATAGGTACGTCCACCGGAACGGAGTTCAGACAGCTGCCGTGAGTACGCCAGCGACGCGCAACGACGGTCGCGCGTCACTCGTCCATAAGACACGAACAGTGGTTCCGCGCACCGCCACTCGATGCGCACCATCAACTTCGACGGCTCGCAATCCACTCATACTCGAGAGCCTTACCCGGATTCATCGGCAATCACCAACTGGCGAACGGGCCGGCGTCGGCCTTATCGGTCTCAGCTAGCCACGGCCCGGGTCCTCGAAGTGGGCAAGGAGGAGTTTGAGAAGCCTGCGAAGCTCGGTGTCATCGTCTTCGCTCACAAACGCGAGGAGTTGCGACTCACGACCCAGGATGTCGGAGGCGACCTCGTCGATGAGTTGGACTCCCTTTTTGGTCAATTGCACGTCGACTCGACGACGGTCTTGTGGGTGAAAGCTCCGTTTGAGCAGACCACTACGCTCGAGTTTGTCCAGGCGGTTCGAGATACCAGCCGGGGTTATCAGCGCGGCCTCGGTGAGTTGCCCGGCCGTCATCCGATACGGCTTGCCGGAGCGCCGCAGCATTGCCAAGAGGTCGAGTGTCGCAGGATCGGTTCCGAGCTCCACCAGGCGTTGACTGCGTTCGCGCTCCAGGTATCGCGCAATGCGCCAGATCCTCGAAACAATACCCACTGAACTGACGTTGATATCTGGCCGTTCACGTACCCACGCCTGCTCGATGCGATCGACGCCGTCATCTCCAGCAACGTCCCGAATCGATGGTGCTTCGACGCCCATCCCACACCCCATGTCACTTGAATTGATCAGCTCGGGACTATTCACTGCTAAGTAGTTTTGCTTGAAAGTTTACACGTGCACCTGGGACTGGCAACATTGCAGTCGCGGTCCGACCAGATGTCAACACATTTCGGCAGTATTGGGCGTTGATCAGCAAGCTCGCGAATCTGATCAACATGACCGCAGAGACGCCCGATTCGAGCCACCGGTGTGCGTCGAGCATCGCCGGCGGCCTCCAGCGACAGGCAGGCTGCAGTGTCGGTATCGAATCGCCGCACACGCAGCGTACCTTCACCTCAATGTGGGGCCGCTCGACATGACGCCTCAAGTGACCGAATGTCGGGCATCCTGCCGCGGATATGCGCGTTCTGCGTTCGCCGTGTTCGACTATTGTATGGTCGATTCTCGGTGACGATCTACGCTCCACGAGCCACTGCAGTCCGATCCGCGCCTGATTCCGGTGAAGAACTACTCTGTGGCACTGCGCTTTACGTGGGCGTGCCACAGGAACGAACTCGGCGGTTCGCGGTGTGAAGGACTTGCTTCCGTGGCATGTCTAGTTCACGATCTACCCGTCGTTGCGCGCCGTCTGTTGAGGGGCGCCTTCGCCACACACGATTGAATTCCGTCTAGCGTTCGCCGGCACCCCTTTGGAGTGGCCGCGGTGGGCAAGTTAGGACAGCTGATGACTACTTCGGTGATCGTTGCCGGTGCCCGGACCCCTATGGGTCGGTTTATGGGGGCTTTGCGGGATCTGTCGGGTTCCGACCTCGGTGGCGTCGCGATTCGGGGAGCCCTGGACAAATCTGGAGTGCCCGCCGCGCTGGTCGAGTACGTGATCATGGGTCAAGTGCTCCCAGCAGGCGCCGGCCAGATTCCGGCCAGGCAGGCGGCGGTCGCGGCCGAAATCCCGATGGACGTGCCGGCGCTGACAGTCAACAAGGTCTGTCTGTCGGGCATCGACGCGATCGCGTTGGCCGATCAGTTAATCCGTGCCGGGGAGTTCGAGGTGATCGTCGCGGGTGGCCAGGAGTCCATGTCACAGGTTCCGCATCTGCTGGAAAACACGCGAGCGGGCTTCAAGTACGGCGATGCGACGATCCGCGATTCCATGGCATTCGACGGGCTGCACGACATCTTCACAGATCAGCCGATGGGGAATCTGGCCGAGATGAAGAACGGGGAGGCCGATCATCGAATCTCGCGCTCCGAGCAGGACGCGTTCGCGGCGGCGTCGCATCAGAATGCGGCGCGGGCGTGGAAAGACGGGCGGTTCGACGACGAAGTGGTGACGGTAACGGTTCCGCAGCGGCGTGGAGGGGCGGTGGAACTCGCGCAGGACGAGGGGATTCGCGCGGATACCACCGTGGAGTCGCTGGCGAAGCTGAGACCGGCGTTCAGTGTGGACGGAACAATCACCGCCGGGTCCGCGTCACAGATTTCCGATGGCGCGGCCGCGGTCGTGGTGATGAGTAAGGCCAAGGCGCAGGAGCTCGGGTTGGCATGGATCGCCGAAATCGGGGCACACGGCGTCGTTGCAGGTCCCGACTCGACCTTGCAGTCACAGCCCGCACGGGCGATCACCAAGGCGTGCGCGAGGGAGGGCATCTCTCCGAAAGATTTGGACCTGGTGGAGATCAACGAGGCCTTCGCGGCGGTGGGAATCGCCTCGACGCGCGAGCTCGGGTTGGATCCGGCGAGGGTCAACGTCAATGGCGGAGCAATTGCGCTGGGCCATCCCCTCGGCATGTCCGGGGCGCGGATCACCCTGCATCTGGCTTTGGAGTTGCAGCGCCGCGGCGGTGGTGTCGGGGCTGCTGCCCTGTGTGGTGGAGGCGGGCAGGGCGACGCCCTGATTATCCGCGTCCCGAAGAAGTAGAGACATACGTCCCCTCAGCGAAAGGTTCGAACATGAATATTCAGGAGACCGCCGCACTGGTCACCGGAGCCGCCTCCGGCCTCGGCGCCGCCACCGCCAAGCGCCTCGCCGACGCCGGAGCCACCGTGTTCGGACTCGACCTGCAGCAGTCCATCGAACGCGCCGGCGACAACATCCCCGACGGCGTCACCCTCCTCGCCACCGACGTCACCAGCGGCGACGAGGTCCAGGCCGCCATCGAGAAGATCGTCGAATCGGGCCTGCCGCTGCGCACCGTCGTCAACTGCGCCGGAGTCGGCTGGGCCAGCCGCATCCTGTCGAAGAAGGGCCCCCACGACCTCGAACTGTTCCGCACCGTCATCACCGTCAACCTGCTCGGCACGTTCAACGTCGTGCGCCTCGCCGCCGACGCCATCGCCAAGACCGACACCGTCGACGAGTCCGGCCAACGCGGCGTCATCATCAACACCGCCTCCGTCGCCGCATTCGAGGGCCAGATCGGCCAGATCGCCTACTCCGCATCCAAGGGCGGGGTGCACGGCATGACCGTCCCCGCCGCCCGCGACCTCGCCCAGTTCGGCATCCGCGTCAACACCATCGCCCCCGGCATCATCGACACCCCCATGCTCGCCGGCGTCACCGACGAATACCGCAAGGGCCTCGAAGCCGGCGTCCCGTTCCCCTCCCGCCTCGGCCAGCCCGCCGAATACGCCCAACTCGCCCAGATGATCGTCGAACACGACTACCTCAACGGTGAGACCTTCCGTATGGACGGCGCTCTGCGTATGGCACCGCGGTAGGCGGCTGGCTCGCGAGAAGGGCTCGGGCACCCTCCCTGCCCTGCGACGGTGACGCGATCGCAGGGCTCCGGAGTTGCCCATTCGCACGGCCATCGCCGACGAGCCCCTGGTCTCTGGACCAGGGGCCCGTCGGCCTGCGTCGAACAGAGTCACGCTCCCGGCGCGCGAAACAGCCTCCCTTCCTACGCGCACTCCTCCACTTCACGAACTATTTCTCAGACAAACACTAAACTGAAATAACTATTGACTCGTGAAATATTGAGGACGATACTGATTACATCAGGTCAGGTAGCGGCAGGCCATGGAGCTGGCCGCCCGGAGGATCGGACAATCCGGTGAGCACGTCATTCGAACCCGCAATGCGGTGGGAAAGACGATCAACCATCGCGGCAGACGACGGAGTTCCGCTCGTGACCCGCGAGTACGGCCCCGAAACGGCGCCCTTGACCGTCATCTTCGCGCACGGTCACTGCCTGAACATGCAATCGTGGGAGCTGCAACGCGTCTTCCTTCAGAGCACCTTCGGGTCACAGATCCGGCTGGTCTTCTACGACCAGCGCGGCCATGGCGAGTCCGGGTCCGCAGCGCCCGACACCATGACGATCGAGCAACTCGGCCAGGATCTCGACTCCGTCATACGTGCGGTGGGGGGCAATGCACCGATTGCATTGGTAGGGCACTCCATGGGCGGGATGAGCATCCTCAGCTGGGCCCGTCAGCACCCGGAAAAGATCGGGTTCCCCGTGGCCGCCGCCGGCCTCATCGCGACCGCCGCAAGCGAGCTCACCGGGTCCGGTATCGCTCGCAGCCTGAGCAATCCGCTGGCACTGGCGGCCACGACCGTTGCCCGGCACGCTCCGTGGATTCTCGGTGCCGGACGTGTCGTCGCCGGGAAGACGTGCGAACGCGTAGTTCGGCACGCAGCCTACGGTTGGGCCCCGATCCACCCGCGCCTGGTTACCTGCGCCAACACCTTGATCAACGACACGACATCCGCGACCATCCTCGGGTTCCTTCCTGCCTTCACGCATCTGGACGAAACGGCAGGAGTGAAGGCACTCGCACGGATCCCGGCGATGGTGCTGTGTGGGTCAGGGGACCTGATGACGCCGTATGCGCATTCGCGCAACATTGCGGACCAGCTACCGCTCTCGGAACTGGTGGCTGTCCCAGACGCCGGACACATGGTGATCCGCGAGCGAGCAGCCGTCGTGTCCGAGGCTATCGTCAGACTGCTCACGCGCGTTCGGGCCGCGCGGGAGCCGTACGCGCCCGCCGCTGTCGAGCCCGCTTCCGTCGGGGCCTAGGGTGTGGACGGACACATACGGGGAGCCGCCGGTGGACCTGAGGACCTGGGCGGCTTTCGACGAATCGACGTGCCAATCCCGTCGCACCGCGCCGCCGTGGGATGGGGTTCGCCGGCGCCACGACCGGCGAGCTGGTCGACGAGGGGCGTGGGCGGTTCGGGGTAGCTTCGAGCACGCAAATCTTGCTCTGGTGTATTTTTTAGCCGTGAACTTCTTTCTCGTCGTAGACTGCATCCATGCGGCTTCGAGGATCACATGACTGCTGAGATTTCGACGGCGGGTTCGGACTCGATCGACGACGGTGTCGATCGGGTTGAGCAGGCATGGGCGCGTGAACGCCCGGACATCGACGTCAGTTCCGTGGGAATCGTGACCAGGATCTGGCGCATTGCACGGCATTTGGAGCGCGAACGTGTCGAGCGTTTGACCGAACTCGGCACCGACAGGGTCACACTCGATGTCCTCGCAATGCTGCGGCGTGCCGGAAAGCCGTATCGGATGACGGCCGGGCGCCTTTCCGAGGCGGCGCTGATTACACCCGGGGGGATCTCGAACCGGCTGGACAAGCTCGAGCGCAGCGGACTGGTCAAGCGGAGCTTCCACCCGAAGGACCGCCGTCGGGTGGATGTGCAATTGACGAGGAAGGGTGTCAAGCTCGTCGATGACGTCGTCTCCGACATCATGGATCACGAGTCTCGGCTCTTGGAGACCCTGGCCGGCGACGACCAAGCGGAGCTTCGGCGGCTCCTCAAGATCCTTCTGGCTCAGTTCGAGGATCCTGCGGTGGGGCTGGAGACCGACTGAGCCGGATCCTCGGGGCCTAAGCCGAGCGCGGTTCGGCGCTGCACGTCCATCCCGACGCTGCCGACGGCCAGAGCTCGGTCGTGAAATTGCCGCAGATCCGATTCGGGGTTGCGCCGGAGATAGTCGTCGCGCAGTTGCTGCCATAGTCGCTGACCCACGGCGTATGACGGAGCTTGGCCGGCCCATCCCAGGTACCGGTCGTGTTCGTGCCGCCGACTGATCTCGTCCAGCACGCAATGCTCGGCCAGAAACTGCCACGCCTTGCCAGGATCCCAGATGCCTCCGCCCAGACAACTCGGGGCAGGCAGTTCGCAGTGAAGACCGATATCGATCACCACCCGCGCGGCGCGCAGGCGTTGTGACTGGAGCATTCCCATACGGTCAGCCGGGTCGTCCAGCAGACCGAGGTCGACCGCCAGCGTCTCGGCATACAGAGCCCACCCCTCCCCGTGCCCGGAGGTGAAGTTCGCCAGGCGGCGCCATCGATTGAGCTCATGGCCTCGCGCCATGGCGGTGCCGACCTGCAGGTGATGGCCTGGGACGCCTTCATGGAACACGCGGGACTTTTCGTGCCAGGTGTGAAAGCGGTCGATTCCGGCAGGTACCGACCACCACATGCGTCCGGGGCGAGTCAGTTCTTCGTCGGGGCCGGTGTAGTAGATACCACCGGTGCGGGTCGGGGCGATCCGGCACTCGAGTCGGTCGATCTCACGCGGGATCGTGAAATGCGTATCCTGCAGGTTCGCCAGGGTTCGGTCGGAGAGGTCCTGCATCCACCGTTGTAATGCGTCGGTGCCATGCAGCGTGTACCGCGGGTTTGCATCGAGAAGCTCGAGTATCCGCGATATGCCGGCCCCCCGGGGCGAGAGCGTCGGCGGTCCGTTGCTGGGCGGACACGATGGACGCCAGGGTCGCCCTCCCCCACTCGTACGTCTCTTCCAGGTCGATGCTGGTCCCGATGAAACTTCGCGACCTCAGTCGGTAGACGTCCTTGCCGACACTGTCTTTTGTTCCCGTGTGGGGGGCGATTTCGGATTCGAGGACCTCCGCGAGTGCGAGATAGGACCGGGATGCCGAGCGGGCGGCCTTGACGAGGTCGCGCCCAAGGGGTGAATCACCGTCCGGGCCCCTGTGGATCAGGCCGTCGAAAGCGACGGGTGACAAGCGGGCATGTTCGATCCCACATTCCACCTGCCGGATCGGGATACGATGCGCAGTTCGTTGTCGGGCGCGGAGGGCTTCGGTGTAGCTTTCGATCGACCTGGGAACCTGTGTCAGCCCGCCACCAGAGTCCTCCAGTCGTCGTCGGTGGCTGTGGGCTGACGGTCGAAGACACGACGAACGCTCTGCAGGGGCGAGCTGATCACGTTGAGTTCGCCGACGAGTAGATTCGCATCGGACAGCGCGAGGAATGAGTCGATCCGCTCGAGCATGGCAGCGATGGTGGCCGCATCAATGGTGTCCTGCGGTGGCATCTGCTGCACACGTCGCCGCGCCGCGCGTGCGGCGCGCACCCGGTCGGCGATACCGTCCGGTGAATAGTCGGTCGCCTGGTCGTCGAAGCCGTGTACCCCGATGCGGGTCGCCTCCACCGGGTCCAGTTCGCAGCACGCGATCAGGTAGTTCTCTGCGATCCGGTCGACGAGTGTGGGAGTCCGGACGGGGGTGGGCTCTTGCGGGGTCTCATTGGTGTCCGATCTGCACTGGTCGGGCGATTCAGCAGGCATCGGTCACGGTGCCGCCACGACCGCAGCGTCGAGCCGTGCGAACGCGTCGGTTTCGATGTCCCCGTGCACGTGTGCGGGGGCCAGTCCGTGCTGGGTGTAGCGGTCGATGTAGGTCGCAACCGTTCCCGCGGCGGACGAATGGGTCGGGTGCCGGCGTAGGTGCAGCTCGACCACGCCGAGCAGGAGCTGTGCGGCGTCCCGGAGTACCGGGTCGTTGAGTCCGTCACGCGCGGCCGTCACCCAGAGGTCCTGCGTATCCGGGAGCAGGTCGATCAGTTCCGCGGCAACTCGTTCTTCCATTGCGGTCGAGGCGACGAGGACCGCGGCGGAGCGGCAATCCGGCTCCAACGCATCGATCATCCGGAACTCTAGCCAGCCGCGAGGCCGGATCGGCGGAAACAGTGTCGTCAGGTGGTAGCGCAGATCGTCCTCGGTCGGCCAGCCTGCCGGGTGCCCTGTTGTCATCCAGTCGGCGAAGGTCAACCCGGGTGGAACGCTGGTGCCCAGATCGCCGCCGCGGATGAAGAACACATCTGCCGCGAGAGCATATTGCGCCCAATCGGTTCCGGGTTGATCACTCACCGGTACCGGTGCCGTTCGCCCGGGGTCGATCCCATTCCAGATCGCTTGCCGTACCGATTGCCAGCGTTGCCCGTCGGGGCCGATCCCGGGAGAATTCGCGAAGGCCGCGACGAGGACCGGGCCCATCTTGTTCGCCAGTACCCAGCGCAGGTTCCGGCCGTCGGGATGGTGGCTGATGTTGATCTGCACCGATGCGGTGTTCGTCATCATCCATGTCCCTTCCCGGCCGCGGTGCGCGTAGAAGCTCTCCATCGCCCGATACCGGGGGAGGTCGAGGATCCGGTGCGGGGGACGGCGGTCGTCCACGGCGAGGTCGGTCGGAATCAACCCATGCGCTCGTAGCCGATGGTGAAGAATCACGGCGTCTTCGTTGATTGCGCGTAGTGTGGCGGGCCCCGATTCGAGCGGCGGACCGGACAGTTCGATCTGCCCGCCCGGCTCGATCGTGATGCGGCTGCCGTTCGGCAGGGGACGGTTCATGATGGGCAGGAAGTCGGCGGGTTCGGGGCGTGAGAGGCTGCCTCGCTTGTGCACTGGCCATTCAATTTCGACGCCGACGAGGTCGGCGCCACCGGGTTCGAATGCTTCGCGGGCGACCGCGTATGCCCTCTGGATCGTCAGTGTGGGGCGAGAACTGGTCATGTCACCAGGTCCTTTCGTCGTCGATACTATAGCGGGAAAACATTTCACGTCGAAACAATTGACGAGCAAGAGATATCTCCATACTATGGAGTGAAGCACATCACAACAAGCCCCAGTTTGTGTCGCTCGACACTTCGCAAAACTGGCTTCTACCAGGTGAAAGGTGCCCTTCATGAGTGGCCCCATGACCGGAATCAAGATCGTCGACCTGTGTTCGATGATGTCGGGCCCCTGGGCCACGGACATCCTCGGCGACCAGGGCGCGGACGTCGTCAAGGTGGAGGTGCCCGGCAAGGGCGATCACGTCCGCTCCCTGCCCAATCGTTCCGGCGACATGTCGGCGATGTTCGTCAACGTCAACAGGTCGAAGCGGTCCCTGACCCTCGACCTGAAGACGCCGGAAGGC
>NZ_JBFUHV010000245.1:0-9873 GCF_056402215.1 Rhodococcus sp. P4_B6
GACCAGGACTATGCCCGGGCCTGCGGAGGAGATCGCCTTGCCGCTGCCGACGAACAGACCGGCACCGATGACGCCGCCGATGCCGATCATCGTCAGCTGACGAGTGTTGATGGAGTGCTCGAGAGTTTCCGAGCTGGAAATCGAGGTTGGCACGATGCCTTCTTCCGTGTAACGCGGATGTGACCCAGGTAACTGTGTGTCAGCCATGAAACACGTCACCGCCACGTTATGCAAGTCAATTTGCACTTTGCCTACTAGATGCAATTTTAGGTCGCGTTCGCAGAAATGTGCCCCCACCAGCCCGAACGCCGAAAGGTCAGGTCGCGGATGACACTCGAAATGAAGTTCGTCGCGAAGGCGAGAGCCCGCGCCACGACTCGAATCACCAGGCGCCACAACGGGAGACGGGATCGCAACCGGCTTGTCATGCTGTCGAATTGCAATTTCACATTAACGTGCAATTCTACTTGCATCAGCCGCGGCGATGCGGTTGTATGGATGACAGGAACCCTTCCCGGAAGCACCGCGACCGGCAGCACCCCTGCGGCCACACCGTCAGCGGGACAACGCATTACAACCAGATCGACGAGAAAGTGACGTGAGACGATGACGACCGTCCTGGCAACCCGTTCGGGTTCGACCGCGACCCTGGCCCTGAACCGCCCCGACCGCCTCAACGCGGTGAGCGAGGAGCTGTACCAGACGCTGATCGACGAACTGGTCGCGGCGGATTCCGATCCGGACCTGCGCGCGGTCGTGATCACCGGCGCAGGCCGCGCGTTCTGTGTCGGCGCCGATTTGAAGGCCCACAAGTCCGGCACCCGCAGCCGGGAAGAGCAGGCCCGCTACCTCGACCTCGGTCAGAGAGTCTGCGAGCAGATTCAGACGATGGACACCCCGGTCGTTGCCGCGGTCAACGGATACGCACTCGGTGCCGGCGCGGAAATGGCGGTCAGCGCCGACTTCCTCGTCGTCGCCGAGGACGCCCGGATGGGCTTTCCCGAGGTCGGCATCGGCACCTTCGTCGGCGGGGGTGTCACCAACCGACTCCCCCGCCTCGTCGGACTGCGGCGGGCCACTGACATGCTGATCCTCGGCGAACGCTTCACCGGCGCCCAGGCGCTGGAGTGGGGACTGGCGCACTCGGCCGTCATCGCGGACGGGCTACTGGACGCGGCGCACGCGCTCGCCGACACCCTCGCCGGGAAGGCCCCGCTCTCGCTCGCCCGGATGAAGGCAGCGCTGCGGCGTAACGACCCCCTCGACATCGTCCTCGAGACCGAGCCGCAGGAGTTGCTGGCGCTGATGAGCACACAGGACTGGGCCGAAGGTGTGGCCGCATTCGCCGAGCGCCGCGCCCCGATCTTCGAGGGAAAGTAGCGATGACAACGATGGCTCAGCCCTCCCCCGCCGCGGTCGCTCCCGCCCCGCGGGCCGGAACCCGCACGGCGCTCCAGCGCCTCTTCGATCCTCGCTCCATCGCGATCGTCGGCGCCTCGACCAGCCCGACCAAGCGCGGCTTCCAGGCCGTGCGCGCGCTGCAGCAGGCCGGGTACGAGCACCCGGTGTACCCGGTCAACCCGAATGCAACCGAGATCCTCGGACTCGAGGTCGTCCCCTCGATCGACGGACTGCCCTACGGCGTCGACGTCGCCCTCATCGCCCTGCCCGGCGCCGCCGTACCCGACGCCGTGCGCGAGTGCGCGGCGATCGGCATCGCCGGAGTGGTGGTGCTGGCCAACGGATTCAAGGAAACCGGAGACTCCGGGGCCGACCTCGACGCCGACCTCGCGCGAGCGATCGCCGAGACCGGTGTGCGGGTGATCGGTCCGAACACCTCCGGGATGCTCAACGTCTCCACCGGCGCGAACCTGGTGGGCCTGCAGGACGTGCCCAAGGGCCCGATCAGCGTGGTCACCCAGAGCGGAAACATGCTGCTGTCCCTGGTCAACGACAACCGCGCTCTGAAGGGTCCCGGCTTCCACGCCTACGTCGGCCTCGGCAACCAGGCCGACGTCCGCTACGACGAATGTGTCACCGAACTCGCCCGCGACACCGGCACCGGTGCCGTCGCCATCCACTCGGAGGGTTTCGCGGACGGCCGGGCGTTCCTGGTCGCCGCGGCGAGCGCGGTGCGGGAGAAGCCGGTGGTGGTACTGCGCGGCGGCCGCTCCGAGGTCGGGCAGCGCACCGCGCTCTCTCACACCGGGTCGATCGCCGGTTCGGACGCTGTCGCCACCGCGGTGCTGCGCCAGGCCGGTGCGGAATTGGTAGACCGCTCGGACGAACTGGCCGTCGTGGCAGGAGCAATGGCCACCACCGCACCGATCGCGTCCGGCCGCAAGGTTGCAATCCTGTCCGACGGCGGCGGCCACGCCACCCTGGCCGCCGACGCACTGACCGCGCGCGGAATCGAACTCGCGCAGATCGGTGACCAGACCCAGCGGGTCCTGCGTGATCTGCTCGGCGGGCCGGCGTCGGTGGTCAACCCCGTCGACGTGGCCGGGGCCACCGACGCCGATCCCACGGTGTTCGCCGACGCGGTGGACGCCCTGATGCGGGATCCGGCGGTCGGATTGGTGCTGATCGTGGGACTGTACGGCGGTTATCACCTGCGGTTCGACGCCAGCCTGACAGACGCCGAGGACGCCACCGCCGACAGGCTCCTCGAGCTGACCACCGCCCACCGGGTTCCCCTGCTGGTGCAGAGTTGTTACGCCGGGGACACTGTCTCCAACCACGACCGCCTGCGCGCCGGTGGGGTCCCGGTGATCAGTTCCATCGACCACGCCGTCCGGGTGGTCGCCGCCCTGGACCGGCGCGGACGACGACTGGCCACGGCGTCGCAACGTTCGCCCCTCACCTTGCCCGCCCCCGCACCGCGTGCTGCGGTGGGAACGGGAATTCTGGACGAGCCGACCGCCCGCGCCTTCGTCGAGGACGCCGGGGTCGACATCGGCGGATGGACCTTCGCCCGCACCGTCGACGAGGTCGTCACCGCGGTCGTCGGATACGGGCGGCCGTGTGCACTGAAGATCGTCTCGCCGCAGGTGATCCACAAGTCCGACGTCGGTGGCGTGAAACTGAACGTGGTCGGCGCCACCGCCGCGGAGAATGCACAGGCGATCATCGACGCGGTCACCGAGAACGTGCGCGGCGCAGTGATCGACGGCATCGTCGTCACCCCTATGGCCGATCAGGGCGTCGAACTCCTCGTCGGCGCCACCCACGACCCGATCTTCGGCCCGGTGGTGGCATTCGGCAGCGGTGGTGTGATGGTCGAAGCCCTCGAGGACGTCACCTTCCGCGCGGCGCCGTTCACCGAGATCGAAGCCCACGAGATGATCGACGAGACCATCGCCTCCCGCATGCTCGACGGCTACCGCCACCTTCCGGTGATCGACCGGACTGCGCTGGCCAGGTTCCTCGTCCACGTCGGTGACATCGTTGCAGCACACCCCGAGATCGGCGAGCTCGATCTCAACCCCGTCATCGCCTCGAACACCGGGATCGTCCCCGTGGACGTGCGTATCGTCTTGTCCGACAATCTTTCTGGAGAACACGCATGAGCGACCCCCTGCTGACCGACCGCACCGGCGACACCGTCGTCTGGACCCTCAACAACCCCGAGGCCCGGAATCCCATCTCCGAGGCCGACACCATCGACGCGCTCGAGGAGGCCGTCACCGCGGTCAACCGCGACCCCAGCGTGCGGGTGGCGATCCTCACCGGCGCCGGCTCCGCGTTCTCCTCCGGCGGCAACGTCAAACACATGCGCGACAAGGAAGGCATGTTCGGCGGGTCCCCCGCAGAACTGCGGCAGGGCTACCGGCACGGCATCCAGCGCCTCCCGAAAGCGCTGTACCACTGTGAGATCCCGACGATCGCCGCCGTGAACGGGGCAGCCATCGGCGCCGGCTGCGACCTGGCAATGATGTGCGACCTGCGGATCGCCTCGACCACCGCGCAGTTCGCCGAAAGCTTCGTCAAGGTCGGCATCATTCCCGGCGACGGAGGCGCCTGGCTGCTGCCCCGTGCCATCGGCATGGCCCGGGCAAGTGAGATGGCCTTCACGGGTGAGGCGATYGACGCGCAGACCGCACTCGAGTGGGGCATGATCTCCGCGGTCACCGAGCCCGAGCACCTTCTGACCGCCGCCCACGAACTCGCGTCCCGGGTGTCGGCGAACCCGCCGCACGTGCTGCGGATGACCAAGCGGTTGCTGCGCGAAGGGCAGCACCAGAGCCTCGAGAGCATCCTCGAGCTGTCGGCGGCCATGCAGGCTGTTGCGCATCACACCGAAGACCACCACGAGGCTGTCGGGGCCATGCTCGAACGGCGAGCCCCGCAGTTCAGCGGACGATGAACGCCCGTATCGACGAGACCACGGTCGCCGGACTGCGATGGGTGGTGGTGACGGGCGAACGCATCGCCGCGTTCACCCTGCTGGGTGAGTACGCCCGCGCCTCGATCACCGCCGTGCAGAAACAGTTGCCCGAACGCGAAGGCCTGCAAGTCTTCACCCGCAGTGGTCGCGGACGACGCATCCTGGCCGATGTGGCGGCAGCCACCGAACAGGCGTACCCGCACCTCGCCGCCGAGCTGCGTGCGCTCGCGGCCGGCGCCACGCTGCCCTACGAGGATTTGCTGCTGGCCAATCTGCGCGGCGACCTCGGCGTCGACGACGGCACCGGCTGCACGGACCTCGCCTGGCGCGGCACATCGTCTTTCATCGCGCACAACGAGGACGGCGCCCCCGCCCTCGACGGACACTTCATGCTCCTGACCCTCCACATCGACGGTGACCTACCGGTCACCGTGCAGTGGTACCCCGGGTTCCTGCCTTCCAACACACTCGCCGCCAACGCCGCCGGACTGGTGTGGGGCATCAACCACATCCAGGTCACCACTCCGATCGCCGCCCCCGGCCGCCATTTCGTCGCCCGCCGACTGCAGCAGTGCACCACCTTCACCGACGCCGTCGACTTTCTGCGCACCCACCCCAGCGCCGGCGGCTTCGCCTACACGATCGGCGATACCCACACCGGTCGCGCCGCAGTCGTCGAAACCGCCGCGGGGCGTCACGCCGTCCGTGAACTCTCACACGACAGAGCATTCGAATGGCACACCAACCACATCCGGTTCATGCCCGACCCACCGGACCGGGCGCCGGCTGGAGCCGCCACCGCCAATCTCGGGCAGCGCGACGAGAGTCTTGCTCGGGGCAGGGTCCTCGAAAACATCACCCCGGCCCTCGAACCCGGCGTCGACTGGTTCGACCGAGTCCTGGCCGGATCCCCCGTTCCCACCGGCGTCCACCGCACCGCCGCGGGCGACGACCCCCTCGCCACCCTGTGCACCACCGTGACCAACCTGACCGACCAAACCATCTTCATTCGCAACCGACACGACCGAACAGCCTCACTGTCGCTGGCCGACTTCGTCGCGGGACCGCCCTCCACTGAACGATCGGCGACCGAGTGACGTAACGCTCAGGACTTCGTCCGATGTAGCCGCTGCTACATTTTCCTGGTGACGAGTGAGGGAACCGGAGCGCGCTGGCTGACGGAACCCGCCGCCGACAGCGAACGGCCATGACCGGCGCCGCGTCACCAGCCGCGCGGTGGCGGATGTGGCCGCTGTACGCGGCCGGTTTCACCACGGCCTTCGGAGCGCATGCCGTCGCGGCGAACCTCGCCTTCGACCTCGAGGACCCGGCCGGCTCCCTCCTGTATCTCGGTCTGCTGCTGGCGCTGTACGACGGCGCCGAGGTAGTGCTCAAACCCGTGTTCGGGACCCTCGCCGACCGGATCGGTGCCCGACCGGTCTTTCTCGGTGGCCTCCTCGGATTCGCCGCGGCCTCCGCCCTGYTCGTCGTGGTCGGCGACTCGGACTGGCTGTGGTCGGCCCGGCTCGGGCAGGGCGCCGCCGCGTCCGCGTTTTCCCCGGCCGCAAGTGCGCTGCTCGCACGGATGACCCCGAAAGCCGGGCACGGCACCGCGTTCGGAACATACGGCTTCTACAAGAGCCTCGGCTACACGCTCGGCCCACTGCTGGGCGGCGTGCTGGTGTGGCTCAGCGGCCTCACACTGCTGTTCGCGGTGATGACCGCCCTCGCGCTCACCATCGCGGCATGGGCGGCGCGCGTGGTGCCCGCCCTGCCGCCCCTGCCGCGCGACCGGCAGACCGTCCTGGACCTGGCACGCCGTCTGACGGATCGGACGTTTCTCCGGCCCACCCTCGCACTCGCGTTCGCAACCTCGGCGCTGTCCGTGGGAGTGGGATTCCTGCCCGTCAGCGGCGCCGCCGCCGGGCTCGGCTCGGTGGCGACCGGCGCTGCCGTGTCCGTCCTCGCCGCCTGCGCCGCCCTCGTGCAGCCGCGAGCCGGGCGGGCACTGGACGCAGGTCGCATCTCGGCCGGCACCGGAACCGCGCTGGGCCTGCTGATCACCGCCACCGGACTCGGGTGCGCCATGATCCCCGGTTTGCTCGGTGTGCTGCTCTCCGCAGTGGTCATCGGCACCGGCACGGGACTGATCACCCCGCTGGCTTTTGCGGCGCTGGCCGGCTCGACTCCCGACGAGAGGATGGGACAGACCATGGGTGCCGCCGAACTCGGACGCGAACTCGGCGACGCAGGAGGACCTCTACTCGTCGGAGGCGTCGCCGCGGTCGCCACACTCACCGCCGGGTTCGGCGCCATCGCCGCGCTCACCCTCGTCGTCGGCGCCGGGACCGCGGCCGCACCGCTGCGCCGCCATCTCGGTTTCGTCTCGCCGAAGGACGAGTGACAGCAGCGGCAACAACTGGTCCGTCTCGCTCGCGCGTTGGCCCAGATCGATTGAGACAAGCGGAGATCGTCAGGTTTGGTTCGTACAACCTGTGCTTGATGCAGAGCTGCAGGCCAAAGCCCGTTTCCAGCCGTTGCCGCACCGTGGTGAGGTTGATCACCGGATGGTCGCCGAGCGCTTCGACCGCGTCGGCCACGAAGAACGGCGGGAACGACAGCTTCATACCTGTGCGTGCGTGGAGCACCGCCTCCTCCCGGTCCCGCACGCGGGCGATCCCGGTGACATCGATCTCGACGACTGTCGTCAATTGCGCCGAGGTGTGGAGGGATTCGACCATTCTCCGGGCGATGGTGCGACGGATCCGCGGCAGCTTCTCGACGCGGTCCGCGCCGGACACCGTGACCGGTTCGACGATGGGCGCAGGTTCCGGCAGAGTCACCCCCGCGGCGTTCGCTCCGATCATCGCCAGCGGGCCACCGACCTCGACGACAGTGTCCTCTGAAGCGAGGATGTCGACGAGAATCCCGGCCGTCGGCGACGGGACCTCGGTGTCGACCTTGTCGGTGGACACCTCGAGCACCGGTTCCCCCTCTTCGATGCGGTCACCTCGCGATGTGAGCCAGCGGGTGATGGTCGCCTCGGTGACGTTCTCACCGAGCGACGGCAGCACCACGGTGGTCGCGGCGATCTGATTCAGCGGAGCTTCGCGCTTGCGGGCGGTGGAACCCTCGGGGAACGGCTTCGGCATTGCAGCATCCTTTCAGCGTGAAGACTGATTTTCACAGGTCAGATGTCACCCCATGCGGGTGTGGCCCCCCGTCGATCATTTGTCAGCGTGCAATCTCTCCGGTGGGGATTTCGCAAGTCTGCGAGGTTAATTCGGAACGTAGATGCTGACAATCTCTGCAATACAAACCGGCTTGTCGGCATTCTCGCGTTCGATCGTGACGGCCGTGACAACCTGGACGCCCGAGGGGACGGTTTCAACGTTTACTATGTCAACCGCGGCCCGAATCCGCGAGCCGACGGGGACGGGTGCTGGGAATCGAACCTTGTTCGACCCGTAGTTGATTCCCATTCGGACGCCGTCGACGGCGTAGACCTCCCATACAAGCATCGGGATCATCGAGGTCAGCAGATGTCCGTGGGCGATGGTGGCGCCGAACGGTCCGTCAGCAGCCCGTGAGGGATCGACGTGAATCCACTGGTGGTCACCTGTCGCGTCAGCGAACGCGTCGATTTTCTCCTGGGTGAGGGTGTGCCATGACGAGTAGCCGATCCGGATGTTCGCCACCGCGTGTAGTTCGTCGATTCCGTTGAGTGTCTTCATACCTTGGGCCCTCCGGCGATGTAGAGAACCTGCCCGGAGACGAATCCGGCTCCCTCACTSGCTAGGAATGAGATCGCGTGTGCGATGTCGTCGGGGACCCCRACTCGGGCGACGGGGATGTCGGCGGCCGCCCTCTTCTTGAGATCGTCGAACTTCATTCCCATTCGTGCTGCCGTCGCGGCTGTCATCTCGGTCTCGATGAAACCGGGAGCAACGGCGTTGGCGGTGACGCCGAATTTGCCGAGTTCGAGGGCTAGAGTTTTGGTGAAACCTTGCAGCCCGGCTTTGGCTGCGGCGTAGTTTGCTTGACCGCGGTTTCCGAGCGCCGACACGCTCGAGAGGTTGATGATTCGCCCAAAACCGGCCTGAGTCATGTGTCCCTGAACCTCTCTCGTCATCAGGAACGAGCCACGCAAGTGGACGTTCATGACGGTATCCCAGTCGGTGGCCGACATTTTGAACAGAAGATTGTCGCGGGTGACGCCGGCGTTGTTGACCAGAACGACCGGCGCTCCGAGTTCCGTTGTGATCTTATCCACTGCCTTCTCGACACCAGTTCCGTTGGAGACGTCTGCGCCGACAGCAAGTGCRGTKCCTCCGGCCTGRGTGATCGTGTCGACCACGTACTGGGCGGCGGCCTCCTCGAGGTCGAGGACGGCGACAGCGTGGCCGTCTGCKGCGAGCCGCYGYGCGACGGCGGCGCCGATTCCCCGTGCAGCACCGGTGACGATTGCGGTGCGGCGGTGTTCGGGATGGGGTGATGTGTTCACGAGATTGGGGGTACCTCTCGAGGATTGGATCGATGTGACTTCGGGTCAGGTGAGCATTCGAGGATCAGTGCCATGCCCTGTCCTCCGCCTACGCACATGGTTTCGAGGCCGAACTGCTTGTCGTGCGTCTGCAGTAAGTTGATGAGGGTGCTGGTGGTCCGCGCACCGGTCATGCCGAACGGGTGGCCCATGGCGATGGCCCACCGCTGACGTTCAGTCGCTGTTCGCCGACACCGAGCATGAGGTCGTCGATGTCGCTTGGATGGAGTGCAGGTACTTTCGCCAACGCGGCCGTGACCATCTGGACGGGGAGGTCATCGGGCCGAATGTCCTTCAATGAGTCCTCGATCGCTCTACCGATCGGCGAACGTGCGGTGGCGACGATGACAACTTCAGGCATGGTTGTTCCTTCAATCGGTGATTGCTGTACGTGGAAGAAGATGGAGGCGAAGGTTCAGCCGGCGCAGCCGGAGATCCCGCCGTCGAGCGGAATGATGGTGCCGGTCAGATAAGAGCCGGCACGGGAGGCCAAGAACCGGACCGTGCCGATCAGGTCGTCGGTTTGTCCGTAGCGGCCCAGTGGGACGCGCCCGACGAGCTCTGCCTCGACCTCTGGATCCGCCGCGACGTGTCCGAGCATGTCCGTCAAGACAGGCCCGGGGGCGATCGCGTTGACGGTAATACTGTCGGATGCCAGTTGCTTGGCTAAATGGCGGGTGACCATGTGCAGACCGGCTTTGCTCGCACTGTAGGAGTAGTTCTCCCAGCTAGGTGTAGTCAAGGCATCCACGCTGCCGATGTTGATGACATGAGCGGGCCGGTCGGGGCGTGCCGCATTGCGCAGAAGCGGAAGCGTTCCCGTGATGAGGTAGAACGGAGCGACAAGGTTGGTGTTGAGCACCTTCGTCCAACCGATGAGGGGAAACTCTTCAAGTGGCGCACCCCAGGTGGCCCCGGCATTGTTCACCAGGATGTCGATGCT
>NZ_JBFUHV010000246.1:0-9856 GCF_056402215.1 Rhodococcus sp. P4_B6
GGGCCAGGTCGAGGGCGGCGACGGGGCCGAGGCCGGACGCGAGCCAGACGATGACGAGGGGGAAGACCAGGCGCATGCCGAACACCGCGATGACGATGCCGACGGTGAGGAAGATCTTCTGCAGAACTCGCTCATGCGGCGCAGCACGGTGGCGTTGATGACGGCGTTGTCGAAGGACAGCGAGATCTCGAGGATCGACAGGATCACCACGAGGAGGACGGCCTGGGGGCCTCCGTAGATCGCCGCGATGATCAGGGAGATCACCGTCACGGCGAAGGAGAGACCGAATATTCGCAGAACCACGAAGCGTGGCCTTTCTCTAGTGGGCATGCAGGGTGGCTACTGCAGGGGTATGTAGACCGCGGGCCGAACGCCTGGGGAGGGCGCGGACATGTGCGCCCTCCCCGACCCAGTGAGGTCAGATGTTGACGCCGTAGTCGCGGGCGATACCGGCCAGCCCGGAGGCGTAGCCCTGGCCGATGGCACGGAACTTCCATTCGCCGTTGTGCCGGTAGAGCTCGCCGAAGGTCATGGCGGTCTCGGTGGAGGCGTCCTCGGTGAGGTCGTAGCGGACCAGTTCGTTGCCGGTACTGCGGTCGACGACGCGGATGAACGCGTTGGTGACCTGCCCGAAGCTCTGGCCACGCTGGTGCGCGTCGTGGATGGAGACCGGGAAGAAGATGTTGGTGATGTTCGGCGGCACCGCCTTGAGGTCGACGTTGATCACCTCGTCGTCTCCGTCGCCTTCGCCGGTGAGGTTGTCGCCTTCGTGCTGGATCGACCCGTCCGGGGAGCGCAGGTTGTTGTAGAACACGAAGTGCTGGTCCGACAGGACCTTCTTGTTCTCACCGGTGGCCAGTGCGCTGGCGTCCAGGTCGAATTCGTGGCCGGTGGTCGAGCGCGCGTCCCAGCCCAGCCCTACCGCAACTGCGGTCAGGTTGGGGGCCTGCTTGTCGAGGGAAACGTTGCCGCCTTTGGCAAGGGTGACGCCCATGGAGGTCCTTTCACACAGGGGATAGGGGCGTGCATACAGATGTTTGCCACCCCCGCAGATGTTCGAGCACGCTCACCATAGATCGTGGGGATTCGGTCATGCGAGAGGACGCGCGATTTCGGTGCAAACCGGTTCGCGTGGCGCGTGAACGGTTGTCTGCCTTGAGTAGTGAGCGATCCCGACACCTCGACTGGAGCTGGTTCTGGTGCTACCAGAAGGCGTGCGCGTTGTCTGTATACCCAGTAAATGACTCGGCCGGACACGCAGCGGGGATCGACGGTCGGCGTGCAATCTGCACACCGAGGCACGTGGGTGCCCCGTTTCGTCTGGGTTGAACTGGACCCTGAGCTATCGCCGAGCAGCGGAACGGCGATGGTGGCAGCACGGAGACCGGGGACAGTGATGGACGGCGATGTCGTCCACCTCAGTGGCATCTATCCGCGTGTGGCCGGTCGACGGTACTCGGGGGCGTGAAGGGCCGACTGGGGGATTAGCGGAGGTGGTGCGGATTGGCTCAGCTGGCGCATGCACGCCTGACACTGCGGTCCTGTGGGCGTCCGGTCCTCACGGGGCGCAGCCGAGTGCGTCGAGCGCGGGCGACGTTTCAGGGAGCTTCGCGACGTGTCATTTGTCGCAGGCGATTCCGTCCTTGTCGCGGTCGAGCTTCGTCGAATATCCGGGCTCACCCTTGTAGATCGGTGCCGCGCCGGCGGCTCGCACTTCATCGCAAGATCCGTAGCTGACCGTCGATTTCGGTACGGGCGGGGGCGTCGGAATCGCGACCGGCGCCGGTGGTGGTGCCACGGCAATGGTGGTGGTAGGAACTACCGGGGCGACCGGCTGCACGGCAGCCGGTGAGGTGCTGACCGGAGCGGCAACCGTGGTCATTGTCGGTGCCGGTCGTGACGTGGTGGTCGGCCTGGCGCTCGATGCGTCGACGACTCGTGCAACGGACGCTGTCGTGGTCGGTGTGGTGCTGGACTGGGTCTTGCTGCTTCCGCATCCGGTCACGAGCACAGCGCCGGCGATCAGGGTTATCGCAAAGGTCGTCTTCCTCACCAAGGGCATGTAATCAGACAAACCGGATCATGTGTATCGGTCAGCCGATATACATCGCCGACACGGAAGGGGCTCACGGCGTGCGTCGCCGAGACGCCGCCGTCCCGCCGCATCAGTGTGGTCACGGTGAGTGCGCAAGGGCGGGCTGACCTCTCGGAAGGCCCGACCCGGAAATCGCCGTCAACCTGTGCAAGCAAGATATAACCGTGATCGAACCCGATTGCGTGCCTGGCCAACTTCATCAAGCATCGAGCGCGTCAATGGAGCTACCGATGTCGAGACCCGACTCATCCATGAGTGCGAGGCCACACAGGATGCCGACGCGCTCGGCGGGTTCCCAACTAGCAGCTTCCGTGGCGATGCGAGTCGCCGCATCAGTAGCCGCGTCCGTCGGCACCTTGCCCTGTGCTGCGGCGAGCAGCAACTCCGGAAACAGGATCATTTGATCCTCTTTGACGCGGGTTCTGGCGAGGAGTGCGCTGATAGCCGAGATCTGATCAAGAGGGGTATCACCCCACCATATTTCACTAGGAGTGCACCATCGCAGCATGCAGGCAAGGAGCAATCCGTCGTAGTAGGAGCGCGCTATGGACGCAAAGTCGAACATGGGCCACCGAGGATCGGTGTTAAGTGTTTCTTGCCGTCGAGCGTGAATTGCGGATCCGACAGCGACTAGAGCGACTACGGCCAGCAGTCCGGCAGCAATCCACAGACTGAGGTTCATAGGATCTCCCTGGCGGTTGTGTAGGTGACTCCGGTGTCTCGGGAAGCCAGCCGGCATGAAGACACCGGGCGGTGCACCATTGTGACACCTCGGTAGTGCGGTGATCCGATGTTCGGGGGAGCTCGGTGGCGAGATAGCCCAGGTCCGGGCTGAATCCGATCGTCCGTGGCAGCGGCGACGGCCACCGATGACCGGCGTGAAGTTGGTCTGATGGAGGCCCCGGACCGCAATTTTGGTCCGAACGCCCGTGTGGACACAGTCCGCGACGAACTCGCCACCACCACAGCGGATCTCGTGTCCGCCCAGGCAGCGGCAGCCCGGAAACGAGCCGTAGAGCTCCAGGACGAACTCACCGACGCACGCCGCGCCAGACCCGAGCAGATGTGACAGCACGGATGCGTCGGACCCAGCCGCGGCGAGCTGATCGGGAGCCGTCGCGCCGGTTGCGACAACGGGCAGTGTCATCACCGGGAGGCTCAGCATGGCGTCCGCCGGCGCCGCCTTTGTTTAGGTCAGGACGCCGTTGCGCAGCACCAGCCGATAGGTAGTGTCCACGTTGGTCAGGTGCGCGTCCAGCGTCAGGTGCTCGTTACCTCGGCGACTCAGAGGAAGTCGTCGGCGTCGTAGCAGGTGCGGGCCTTGGTGACGATGGCATGCGCGCCGCCCCATGAAGTCGACGTAGCGGTGCGTGGCGGTCGGCGGGTGCGGCTACAGGTGGGCGGGGTTGCTGTCGTACCGGCCCAGGTGGCGGTGTAGATCACCTTGACGTTGTGGCTCACCGAACCGTAGTAGCCGCGGCCAGGCGTTCTCAAGCGGCCGGGGGCATCGTGATGGCCTCGGCGATCTCCGGCCCACCTGGGGCGGGAGCGGGCCATCGAATTCCGCGCCCTGCAGCGCGATCTCGACGCGTACCTGGCACGACCGGACCTTGCGGATGCTCAACCAGGGAGAACCCGCCCATTAGTTACGTTAGCGGCTGTCTGGCCCGGTCAGGGTTCCTCCCGCGGGCGACTCAATCACCGGGCCAGCCGAAACCGCTGATCAGCGAGCCAGCGGGGTTCGGCGGGCCGGAGATCCAGTGACCGCCGGCATGTGCGTCGGATCCGCCCTGTAGAAGTGCAGGTATGACTGCCGAGTTCACTGCCAGGGGCCGCGACGGTGTCGACGAGCTTGAAGGGATTGGCCGTCGGCTGATCGTCGATGGATACCTGAAGGGCGACTCGGTGCTCACCCCCGGTGCGGCCGTGTGGAGCAGCGACAACTTCGCCGAACTCAAGCGGATCTACATCGACCGCCCCGACCAAAGCCCGGACAAGGGCTTCTTCGACAAGCTTCGGGTCCGGTTCGACGACGCCTCCGACGGCGCCATCCAACTCTTCGCCGAACTGCTCCTGCTCAATGTGCTGCCCCTGGCGAACTATCTTGGCAAGACCAAGGTCAACCGCGTCGAGCAGGTGCTCGACATGATGGCCAGTCCCGTCCCGGTTCCCGACGAGATCGTGCGGGCCGCGCAGATCGGTGCCTTCAACGGAGGCACCGCATTCGGCGTGCGTCGCTGGTCCCAGATCTGGCTGCTGATCTTCTTCGGCCTGCATCTACATGCCCTGTCCGACGAACGCCGCGCCAGGATCGCCGAGGACCCGCTCGAGTTCCGGGACGCGCTGGCGGAGGTGGCCAGGCCCAACGAGCCGGCCCAGCGCGCCGCCCTGTGCTATCTGGCGTTCCCGAAGTTCTTCCTGCCATTGGTCAATGGCAAGGACCGCAAGCTCATCCGTGACACCTTCGCGTCGTACCTGGATCGGCCGGTGTCCCCGGACGTCGAGGTCGACCTCCACGACATCAACCGCGCGTTCGAGGCCGAGCAGAACCGGCCCATCGACTATTATCGCGATCCGTGGGTATCGATGTGGCGTCCGGCCAAGGCCGCCAAGAACGATGCGGTCGACCCCGAGACCGTGGACGACGTCGATGTGTCGTTGCTCGACGCCGACCTGCCCGATCCGGGCCAGGAACTTGCAGACCAGCTGCACGTCGATCTGGGCTGGTTGGCCAAGTGCGTCACCCTGCTTCGCGACCGCCCGCAGTTGATCTTCTACGGACCGCCCGGTACCGGAAAGACGTACGTTGCAAAGGCGTTGGCGCGGCACCTGGCCGACGGTGCGGACAATGTCAAGATCGTCCAGTTCCACCCTGCCTACAGCTACGAGGACTTCTTCGAGGGCTTCCGCCCGCTGCCTGCGGGCAACGGGCAGGTCGGGTTCGAGCTCAAGCCTGGACCGTTGCGGGTGCTCGTCGAGCGGGCCCGCGGCCACCCGGATCAGGTGTTCGTGCTGATCATCGACGAGATCAACCGTGGCAACCTCGCCAAGATATTCGGGGAGTTGTACTTCCTGCTCGAGTACCGCGACGAGGCCATCGACCTGATGTATTCGTCGCAGGACACCGAGCCGTTCACGCTTCCGCGGAATCTGTTGATGATCGGCACGATGAACACCGCGGACCGGTCCATCGCCCTGGTCGACGCGGCGATGCGTCGCCGTTTCGGGTTCCTGCCGTTGCATCCGGCGCTCGCGCCGACGAACCAGATGCTGCGGCGGTGGCTGCACGCCCGCAACTACCCGTCGAAGGTCGCCGATCTGCACGATGCGCTCAATGCCCGCATCCCGGACCCGAACTTCCAGATCGGGCCGTCGTATTTCATGCGCCCGGCCGTGCACAACGCCGGCGGCCTGAGTCAGGTGTGGGAGACCTCGATCCTGCCGCTGCTCGAGGAGTACCACTTCGGTGACCGCACGGTGGACGTCGAAGCGACCTACGGCCTCGCGGTGCTGGAGAAGATCGCCTCCGGGGGTGAGTCCCCTTGACGGCGCTGACGCTGCGTGAGTTCCCCGCGTGCCGGCACGAGCGCGGGTGGTGTGACCGGTGCCGCCCCGAGGTCGGCCTGACACCCTCCCAGGCCGCGGCGCTGGCGGCCAGCGATCTGGTCGCGGTCACTCCGACCCTGAGCCCGGGCCGGTTCGCGCTGGCCGCGAACAAGAAGGTCGGCGCCGTCACCATCGGGGATCTGCACGTGCTCGTGGAGCCGAAGGTTCCGGTCGACCGGCTGCTGTGGCTTATGGGCTACGTGCACGACCCGAAGTTCTGGACCACCCACACCGCGGCCCTCGACAGCCACGCCGAGCTGATCCCGGCGTTGGCGGAGGGGTTCACCCGGGCCACGCAGCGTGCCATCGAGACCGGGCTGCTGTGCGGCTACCGCACCGTCGAGGAGTCGGGCGCGGTGCTGCGCGGCCGGCTCCGTGCGGGCGAGCAGATGGGCCGGCGCTTCGGCCTGGCCTTGCCGGTCGAGGTGCGCTACGACGAGTACAGCGCGGACATCGCCGAGAACCAGCTGTTGCTCGCCGCGACCCTGACGCTGCTGCGGATGCCGCGGATCCCGCAGCGGCTGCGAGCCCGACTGCTCGGGCTGCGCCGGGCACTCGGCGAGATCACCCCGCCGGTTCCCGGCACGGAGCAGCCCCGGTGGCACCCGACCCGGTTGAATACCCGTTACCACTGGGCGCTGCAGCTCGCCGAGCTGGTGCTCGCGAACCGGTCGGTCCAGCAGCGGATCGGTGACGTGACCGTCTCCGGCTTCGTCGTGGACATGTGGTCGGTGTACGAGGACTTCCTGATGACCGCGCTCGGCGAGGAGATCGCCGAGCGCGGTGGGCGGGGCGCCCGCCCCCGGCGGCCGGAGCCGGACCGGTTTCTCGACCACGGGTGCACGGTCACCATCGAACCGGACCTGACGTGGTACGACGCCGAGGGGAGGCCGGTCTCGGTGGTCGACGCCAAGTACAAGACCGCGCACAGCGGGGTTCCGACCGCGGACATATACCAACTCGTGGCGTACTGCACGGCGCTCGGACTGTCGCACGGCCATCTGGTATACGCCCAGGGCGAAACGGCGCCGGCGACCGTGCAGGTAGTCGGCGCCGACATCACCATCGTTTGTCACGCGGTGGATTTGACCTTGCCGCCGGACCGGTTACTCGCGTCGATCACCGGACTCGCCGACCGCATCGTCGAGAGAACGGCAGGTCCTGTCTGACGATCCTTGTTCGGTCAGTGGCTCCGCCTTCTCCCGTGCCCGGCAAGCTGTGCGGGTGACGACCCCTGGCACGCACGCTTCCGCGGTACGAGAACTGGGTCAGGATCTCGGGTTCCTCGACCGCTATCCGTCTTCGGCGTGGTTGGTCGCAGTGGTGCCCAACCGCATTTTCTCGATCGCGTCATCGTGCGAGCCGAGACCATGCGTATCGGCGGTCCTCTCAAGGAAGCGACGCAGATCGTGCGGCGGCAAGATCATCACGGTGGTCCGTCCCACCGTCGTCTTCGATACACCCGTAGATTCGCGTGTCGCCCGGAAGAAATCTGTCGGTCCCGTCGCCGTCGTGCAACCAACCCTTCGACGAGGAATCCGACGCCGTCGCCCTCGCCAACGACACACGGGTACGGACTCAACGCGAGGGTATTCACCGAAAATCTCAGCAGGGCTCACCGGATGGCCGCGACACTTCGGGCCGGGACCTGTGGGTCAATTGCCTCTTCATCCGGTATCTCACCCCGCCACCGCGTGGGGACCCGTATCTGACCGGGCTGCGATTCACCCCGCCGCTGAGACTCAAGCAGTACCACAATTGCGACGTGAGGTCGCACGCAAGGAGTGGCTATGCCGATTGGAGGGTCAGCCGGAACTGACGACGTAGCCCGGGTCAGTGTCTGAGACCTGTCCCCACCGTACGTATAGGCGCCACGCTCGTATGCGCGGTCAACATCCAAGGCGTGGAGGCGCCGAACGAGGCAACCCCGGGTTCGACGACTGGCGTGGCTTATCAAGCAGCTCCAAAGACGTCCCCGGCGACGTTCAGGTCGAAGCGGCGTTTCCCGAACGGTGGCAACAAGCCTGTGAGCATCTCGACGCGGTGCGGGCGGATCCGAGGGTACTGACCGACGGCCGCTCCAGTGACATCGTTTCCTTCTGTCTCGAGCAGTCCAACCGGTTGGGCGGTAGGCCCACGGGGACCGCCGCGAATTCTCTCACCAGCGTGACGTCGTCGAGCGACGCTCGAGGGACAGTGGTGCAACAACTGCGGAATGGGTGCCGGCGGCGCCGAAGCAGACCGAACAGCCGGACACCGCGGAGCATTCATCGTTTGTCGGCACTGACCACACGTGAACAGCGGCAACTGCATGCACTGCTCGCCAAGATCCTCCCCGGTGGTCGATGACCTCGGGCGGATTCCCGAAATCCGACCTACTGTCGTCCGATGATCCACCCTGCACGCCACGCCGCCAGATCGCAGCTGACCGTGACGTGCAGCGCGGCCGTGAAGGTTCCGGGCATGAAACCCGAACCCGCTCGGGGCGGCAGAATCTGTGCGAGGCGGGCGCTCACACAGGGTGGATCGGTGGCACCTCATCAAGGCTTCCCCACCAACCGATACCGCTCTCGTCGGCTCTGCTGCGCTCGGACACCGTCCCCAGCGGCTCGCCGATTTCGAAGTTTGCAACGTCTCGTCCGTACTGATCGACACTGATCGACCGGCTGCTCGCGGCGGGCATCGAACGTCGACGGAAACGACGACCTCGGGCAGCACAACGAGTGGTCAGCTCGCGGGCGCTACGACCCGCTCCTCGTCGGGTAAGCATCCACGGCGACCCGATGGCCAGTACATCATCGAACCCGGGGACATGCCGCGTCGGCCTCCTCGCTGCCGGCCTCGACGGTGAGTCCGCTCAGCAGCCGTGTCAATGGCTCGGTCTCGACGTCGGACGCGGGACGGGACAGGTAGAAGCAGGCGTGGAACTGGCCCCGGTCTTCCTTGCCGGCCGGGTCCAGTCCGCGGGCGTGGACCGCGTCGAGCGTGCTGTCCCGTTCGTGGGGGGAGGCGAAGCGGCGCTGGGGGAACACGTATCCGACGGCCTGGCCCGCCCCCAGTGACATCCGCCGCGGCGCCCTTCCGGCGAAAACACCGGCCCCGCACACCCTGTCGTGAGTGCGGAGTGGACTACCGGGCGCGCACCGCAAACGTGTCACCGCCGGCGGACCGGCCCGCTGCCCGCCGGGACGTGACGCGGTTCGAAGTTCATCCCACGTGTGACGGGTGGTCAGTGCAGATCCCGCCGTCGAAGGCTCCACCAGGCCACCGCCGCACAGACCACCGAGACGGCCATCGGGGCGAGGAACGGCTCGAGCGCGATCCCCTGCGCGAGCATGTTGCGACCCCCGTACCAGTGCCAGGGTGAGGCGAACCGCAGGAAGTGCAGGCTCTCGCTCGACACGGCGACGGCGTTGAGGAGGTTTCCCACCACGGCCACGGTTGCGGCGGTGGCGATCGCCGCCGACCGGCGGCCGGTCCAGGCGCCGGCAGCGAACGCGATCGCGCCGTGCATCAGCCCGAAGGCGGTCGCCGCGAACACGGCCGCGACGAGTCCGGGGATCGACACGCCCGCGAGCAGACCGAAGGGTGGGGAGAACGCGAGAAGGCTCGCGGTGGTGACGATCCCGAGGCCGAGCGACAGCGCGAGGACGGCGACGAATCGTTCGATCAGGACACGTCCGCGGGTCACCGGGTTGGACAGGAGCAGTTCGAGGGTGCCGTCCTCCTCGCTCCCGCCGATCGCGTATGCACCGGCCCCGATGGCGAAGATCAACAGCAGGACCGGCAGTTCGTGATCCCGATGCCTGAAGTGCGCCCCGGGGGTGATCCCGGCTCTGTCGCGGTGGTGGCGGCGCTGCTGGTGCAGGCGGCCAGCGAGGGTGTGGCGCGCGCTGCGCCTGCTCGTCGATCAGCGGAATAGCCGGGATCTGCTCGCGGCCGTCCGCGAGGACGCGCTGCACTCGTCGAGCTACTCGGACACCGGCTATATCGACCTGCTCGAATCGAGTCCACCGACACGGCGCACTCTCGCGCAGCGCGCGATGACCAACAACCGGGTTGCCGCCGCCTACGAGCGGCTGTGGCGGCCGACCGTCGTCGCGGCGCTGAGCCTGCACGGACTCTCCGTGGTTGAAGAGCGCGCAAGGGCCGCCG
>NZ_JBFUHV010000247.1:0-9846 GCF_056402215.1 Rhodococcus sp. P4_B6
TGCTGCTGCGAGCAAGCCGCAGGACCCGATTGACGCGGCAACAGTGAAAGCTCCTTGGGCACCGTCGATCGGGGTGACGTCCGCCGAAAAGATGCTGATGGCAGAGATCAGTAYCGCGACCCCGGCGGCTCCGCCCAATTGCTGAATCGTATTGAGTGCGGCACTGCCGTGCGGGTAAAGCTGGTGTGGCAACGCAGATAGAGCGAGCGTGAACAATGGAGTCCACATGAAAGCGGTGGCGGAGCAGAACAGCAAGTGTGCCAACAGAATCACCCATATCGGCGTGTCGAGGGTGATGGTGCTCATGAACCACAGGGCAGCGGCTGCGATGCCAGCACCTGGGATTGTCAGCCGGCGTGCGCCGGTTCTGTCGTAGTAGCGACCGACGATTGCCGACACGATGGAGATGGTGGCGCCGCCAGGGACCATCAGCAGACCCGTCTCGAGAACCCCCAGCCCGAAAACGGTCTGGTATACGAAGGGCAGCAGAATCGCGATGCCGAAGGCGGTCATGACCATGAAGACCATGGCGATGGATGCACGGCAGAAACCGCGGTGGGCGAAGATCCGCATGTCCAACAGCGCTGCGTCTCGATGCTGTAGGCGAATCTGCTGTAGGACGAACAGTAAGATTCCGGCAACGCCTGCAGCTAGGGCGAACCAGAATGTGATCGGAAGATGGCTGCCGGACGACTCGCCGATGCTGGCGAGCGCGTAGATAATTCCTCCAAATCCGATGGTGGACAGAATAATTGACCTGATACAGAGGGTGACCGGGCGGAGTTTTGACACGTTGGGCATTTTGAGGGCGCCGATGATCAGCATGATTACAGCAAGCGGTAGCACCAGAATGAAGATCCAACGCCACGTGAAGTTGGCGACGATCAGACCGGAGATGGCAGGTCCGATCGCGGGTGCTACTGCCGTGGCGATGGAGATAATGGCCATCATCTGGCCGCGACGACCTTCTGCAACGAGTCGGAACGCGGTTGCCATCAGTAGGGGCACCAGGACGGCGGTGCCGGCAGCTTGAACAATGCGCCCGGCGAGCAGTATTTCGAAGCCTGGAGCCGCGGCGGCAATTGCTGTTCCGGCAGTGAACAACCCCATCGTCGCGAGGAACAGTGGCCTCAGCTGGATGCGTTGCATCAGAAATCCTGTTGCGGGAATGATAACTGCCATGGTGAGTGCGTAACCCGTGGTGAGCCATTGTCCGGTGCTTGCGTCGACTCGAAGGTCGTCCATTACATCCGGAAGGGCGACACCCATCACCATCTCGTTCAACACGACGATGAACGCGGAGCAGGCCAACACCCCGATGGCTAGAATCTCGCCAGGCAGGAGGCGGCGGTCATTCGGTCCCGCGTCATCCGCGTCGGGAGGATCGAATCCGATTGTGCCGACGTCCGTGCCGGGAACGTTGGGGTCAGTGCTGCTGGTCATAAAGGTGCCTCGGAATCTGATCGTCTTGTTGGGGTGTCGGACTGAACTTGGGCGACGTTGAGGGTGTGCCCAATGCTCAATCGGAGAACCTCTCCGGTAAACTCGGAAAAGAATACGGAGTGTGTCTCCATATTGTCAACGAGCGGGCTGTAGCAGTGGCTGAGGCGGATGGAGCGGCGCGATGAGGATCTCAACGCTCGCCGCGATGAGATAGAACGCGAGCGGCGTTATTCCGCCGTGGCCGCTGTTGCAATGGCTCGGTGCGGTGAAAAGACGGCTCTCTGCTTCCGGCGGGCTGTCGGAACCGTTGTCGAGCGCCGTAGTCGAGCGGTTGGTGCCGGATGCGTTGTGGGAGATCGTCGAACCGTTGATTCCGCGCTTCGCCGCCCGCCCGCAGGGGGTGGAGCGCGCCGGTCGCCGATCGTGCGATCTTTACCGCGATCGTGTTYGTGCTGACAAGTGGGTGCGCGTGGCGGCACCTTCCGCCSTCGTTCGGRGTGWCCGTCCCTACCGCGCACCGCCGGTTCACCGCATGGGCGGCGGCGGGGGTGTTCGAAAAACTGCATCAAGCCCTGCTTGACCGGCATGCGGCGCCGGCGAACTCCACTGGTCGGCAGCGATCAGATCCTGGACGCGGCAAGCGTCCGGGAAAAAGGGGCCTCGATCGGCCGGACCCAGCCCGGTCGATCGGGGTAAGAAGGGATCGAAGATCCACGTCCTATCCGATTCGAACGGAATCCCACTGGTCGTCGACGTTTCCGGAGCGAATCCCCACGACAGCACCTTGCTGCGTCCAGGCGTGGTCCGCGCCGCCGTAGACCCGAAAACTCCGAGCCGACAAGGGCTACGACGTCCACCGTCGGTGGCTGCGCGCATAGGGCATCGTCCCGCGCATCGCCCGACGCGGGATCGACGGGAACGATCGGCTCGGCAGATACAGGTGGAAGATCGAACGCACCATCGCAAGGCTCACCGGTGGTCGCCTGGGTGGGAAGGGCTGCGACGCGGTACCTCGGGAGAAGGCCGGTATCGGTTCGGGGATGAATAACGCGACTCGGGAAGTCGGAGGAACGCTCGAAGTGGCGGTGATCGGAAGTGTGACGCCTCCTGTAAGCCTCATCGCTCGCTACCTCGGACGCCGCGCAGGACCTACCCGAGAACGTGGATCGGTCGTTGGGGGTCCGTCGGCGCCGCTGTGATCGCATCCGACCAGTTGGGCGCAATGAGGCATGGGCGCAGCGTAGCCCGGGTCGGACGCCTGGGAAGCGCGCTTTTCTCGACGGACTGCCTGCGGGACGGATGTCGCTGCAGGCCTCACCGCCGAACGTGCGATCGTGGCCGAACGGTTTCTTCCATCGTGTCCGAATCGGGGTGACGCTAACGAGGATGAGCGACACAAAGGATTCCGCAACCATGTCTGCGGTGACCTGAGTTGCCGTTCCCTGACTGCTGTCTGTCCTTGGCTGCCCGAACTGTATTTGGAGGTATCCTCCATTTAGTAGATGAGAGGGGCTGGCATGGCTGAGGCGACACGGGCGGGACGTAAACCGCGTGCGGATGCACTGAGGAACCGCGCGCACATTCTGGAGATCGCCGAAGCGGTGTTCTCGGAGGAGGGGGTCACGCGATCGATGGACACGATCGCCAAACGCGCCGGCGTCGGCCCCGGAACGTTGTACCGGCACTTCCCCTCTCGGGACGCTCTCCTCGCCGAACTTCTCCGCAGCCGGGACGACACCCTTCAAGCGCGCCGTGACGTCATCGAAGGCCGGCACTTCGACTCCGCCGCCGCGTTGGAGCAATGGCTGGACGCGCTCGGCGAGTGGGCGTCCGCTTTCGACGGGCTCCCCGATCCCCTGCGAGAGGCGTTGCAGGAGAAGACGTCGCCGCTCGCTTTGACGTGTCGCGGCTTCATCACCACGACCGACGACTTTCTCGCTGCCGCGCAACGCGACGGGACTGCACGCCCTGACGTCCGTGGGCGCGAGCTCTTCCTGGCGGTGCTGGCCACGGTCTGGGTGAGTAGCGCGGCAATGGCCGACGCATCCTCCGCGACGGGCCTACGCACGCTGCTGCGGTCGGGCTGGGCGACCGGCTGACCACCCGCTTCGACAATCGGAGATCTCCTCCGTATAGTCGATCCCGTGAAACGGATGCAGTCTCCGAATAAGTGCGCGGCATGAGCGGCGAGCAGATGCTGCTGTCGATGCAGCTGGTCGGCGGGTACGGCAGCGAACCGGGTGCATGGCGGCTGCCCGGTGTGGACCTGAACAGCCACACGGACATGGACGCCTACGTGCGGTTCGCGCGGAGCGCCGAACGCGGCAAGATTCAATTGCTGTTCTTCGCCGACACCCCCGTGCTGGACGCAGACCTGGCGCGTCAACCGCTCCGTTATGTCCTCGATCCGATCGTGGTGATGACGGCCATCGCGCGGGAGACCGCGAGGATCGGGTTGGTGGCCACGGGCTCGACGACGTTCACCGAACCGTTCAACCTCGCCCGGCAGTACAAGGCACTCGACGTGATCAGCCACGGCCGCGTGGGGTGGGACGCGGTCACCCCGTCGAGCCCTGACGCCGCAGCGAACTTCGGCGCCGCGGTGCCTCCGCGGCATCAGAAGTACGAACGGGCCCACGAGGTGGTCCACATTGTCGAGTCACTCGGGGGCAGTTGGCAACGGGACGCGTTCGTCGGCGACGTCGACCGCGGTGTGTTCGCCGACCCGACAAGGTGAGCCCGGTGAACGTGCGGGGCCGGTATGTCGCGTCGCGCGGCCCCTTGGTGATCCCACCGTCGGAGCAAGGGCAGCCAGTGATCTTCCAGGCCGGCGGCGGGCAGGAAGGGATCGAACTGGCCGGGATGTACGCGGACGGTGTGTACGCCAACCCGTACACCATCGAAAGCGGGCGTGCACTACGCGAGGCGCTGCGCGCGTCGGCGGTGGCTGCCGGCCGGGACGCGGACGACGTGAAGATGTTCGCCGGGTTCATGCCGACCGTCGCCGACTCGAAGGCGGATGCGCTCGCGCGGCGTCGTCGACTCGACGAATCGATCGATCTCCGCCACCGCATCCAGTACCTCGGAGCGATGCTAGGGCTTCGCCTGAGCTACGACGACATCGATCGACCCGTCCCCGGTGACATGCTCGCCCGCGCCGTCGCCAACCCCGCCGACCCGCGATCAGAGCGAGCCCTCGAGGTCGTTCGCGAAGGGTGGTCGCTGCGAGATGTCATCGCGAACGGCGTCATCGACAACCACCCCGTCGTCGCCGGCACACCGGAGGACGTCGCCGATCACATGCAGGAATGGTTCGACGCCGGTGCGTGCGACGGCTTCTCGATCGCTGTCGACGGTCTGCACGACGGCGTCGACGCCTTCGTCGATCGGGTCGTGCCGATCCTGCAGAAACGGGGAATCTTCCACCTCGACTACGAGGGCCCGACGCTGCGCGACAACCTCCATGCCGCACCACGGTACGGTCGCGACCCGCGCCTGACACGATGACCGACCGAACCACACCTCAGATCGATAAGGAACGGAGCACCTCATGAGCACACTGGGAATCATCGGGAGCGGGAACATCGGTGCCGCGGTCGCACGGCTGGCGGTGGCAGCCGACATCGACGTCGTGATCGCCAACTCACGCGGCCCCGAGAGCCTCACGGATCTGGTCGACGAACTGGGACCCCACGCCCGGGCGGGCACCGTCGAGGAGGCTGCGCACGCCGGCGAGGTCGTGGTACTCAGCATCCCGGCCACCGCCTACAGCACTCTCCCCGACGGACTGTTGGGCGGGAGGACGGTGCTCGACACCGGCAACTACTACCCGTCCCGCGACGGACGGATACCCGAATTGGACTCTGGGCAGTACAACCAAACTCAGCTGAACCAGACACACCTGCCCGACGCCGCATTGGTGAAGGCGTTCAACAACATCCTCGCGCACCACATCCCCCAGCTCGCGCGGCCGTCCGGCGCACCGGACCGCAGCACTCTGCCCATCGCCAGCGATGATCCCGACGCGCTCGCTGTCGCAGCCGATCTCATCGACCGCCTCGGCTTCGACATCCTCGACGCCGGACCCGTCTCGGAGACATGGCGTTTCGAGCCCGAGTCGGCCGCGTACACGCAGATCTACCTCGCCGATCCGACTGTGCCGCTCAAGACATACACGTCCGCCCCCGCCGCGCCGGTCTCGAAGGACACGCTGCGCGCAGCACTCGCCTCCGCCACACCCGTGGACGTGGCCGGCCGCACGTACTAACAGGAAGGTTAGCTATGAAGATCGGAATTCTCGGCGCCGGATACATCGGCGCCACACTGGCTCGCAAGTTGAGCTCGGCCGGGCACGAGGTGAAGGTCGCCAACTCACGCGGCCCGGACACCATCGACGCCGACGTACTCGCCACCGGGGCATCCGCAGTAGACGCCGCAGACATCGCGGCCGACGTCGATGTAGTCGTCTTGTCCATCCCGTTGCACCGCATACCCGGAATCGCGCCTCTTGTATCGACTGCTCCTGCGGATACGGTCGTCATCGACACCTCGAATTACTACCCCGCACGCGACACGCGGATCGAGGCCGTCGAGTCGGGCCAGGCCGAGAGCTTGTGGGTGCAGGAGCAACTCGACCGGCCGATCGTCAAGGCGTGGAACGCGATCGGTTCCGATTCCTTCGCCACGAGAGGCGCCCCCGCCGCGAGCCCCGGGCGCATCGCCGTACCGGTGGCAGCCGACGATCCCCGCCACCGGCGGGTCGGCATCGCACTCGTCGACGACACCGGGTTCGACGGGTACGACGCAGGGACCCTCGCCCAGTCGTGGCGGCAACAACCGGGCACACCCAGCTACTGCACGGATCTCACTCGCGACGAGATGGCGGCCGCGTTAGCCGCCGCCGACGCCGAGCGATCACCGAAGCGGCGTGACATCGCAGCAGCTGCGTTCGCCGAGAGATACGACAGCCCGACCCTCAACCCGACAGCCGACCACGCAGTCCGCCTCAACCGGGCACTCTTCATGTGAACGACACACTGCCGTGCGTCACCTCACCGTGACGGGCAGCAACGCCACCAACCGTTGCGCTATCGGGTTTCAGATCCAGTGCAGCGGGATCGACCTTGGGTTTGTCGCCCCACAGCGTCCAGGTTCTGACCTAATGCGCAGAAGGGTGACGTAGCCGCCTCGGCGCGAACGCGTGGTACCGAGCAGCCGAACCGCAACCATCCAACACCGCGACCGGACGGCATCGGTCGCCGGAGTCCTCGACGGACACTGGTGTCTCGTCGGCGCCACCACCGCGTGGGCGGTCGCGGTAGTGCCGACTCGACTCGACTCGTCGAGCTTCTGCCGGGGGACGAGGCCGCAGTAAGTGTTCTTCGGATTTCTTACTCAGCAAGCGTTTCGGCTCTTCTGCCCACCGCACGGTATCTCTCGGCTCGCGCAAGCACCACCGGGAACGGTTGGATGATCGGCGTCGAACGGTTGGTGTCTATAGCATCACCGATCATCGCAGGGCTACTTGATCGCCGCAGACTGGACACTACACAGCAAGTCATCGTCTACTCGACGCCCCTGCTCCTCGCCGCCGCCGACCCATGCGGCGTCGTCTTGGGTTTGGAGTGTGGGCGCCAGAGACACAACGACACAAACGACGTTCTTGGCGTAACCTCCCCAGCAAACGCCCGTAACCCGGTCGARAAGCGCGCCAGCAACGATCCGCAAGAAGGCCTACCTGTGCGGTGGTGGCTTCACGAAATCCGATGCTTCTGCAACGTTTTCAACGCCCATTCCTACAGTGAGTCAATTTCTATTTGAAAGGTTTTCACTTGAGTACATCGCAGAGCGCGTCGACTGCGCGCCCGACGGTCGGCGTCGTTCGGGAGTCGAACGACGGTGAGCGTCGGGTGGCGTTGGTGCCGAAGGTCGTGGCCGCGTTGATCGCCAAGGGCGTCGACGTGGTGGTCGAGTCGGGTGCCGGTTTGGGCGCGCTGATTCCGGACGAGTTGTACACCGAGGTGGGCGCGAAGATCGCCGACCCGTGGTCGGCGGACGTGGTCGTGAAGGTCGCGCCGCCGTCGGACGAGGAAGTGGGCCGGTTGCATGCCGGGCAGACCCTGATCGGGTTCCTCGCCCCCCGCAACCAGGACAATCAGGTCGCCGCGCTGAAGTCTGCCGGGGTGCAGGCGTTCGCGGTGGAGGCGATCCCGCGGATCTCCCGCGCCCAGGTGATGGACGCGCTGTCGTCGCAGGCGAACGTGTCCGGGTACAAGTCGGTGCTGCTCGCGGCGTCGGAGTCGACCCGGTTCTTCCCGATGCTCACCACCGCCGCCGGCACGGTCAAGCCGGCGACGGTGCTGGTGCTCGGTGTCGGTGTCGCCGGCCTGCAGGCGTTGGCGACGGCGAAGCGKCTCGGSGGCCGGGCCACCGGYTACGACGTGCGCCCGGAGGTCGCCGACCAGGTCCGCTCGGTCGGTGCCCAGTGGCTCGATCTSGGGATYGACGCCGCCGGTGAGGGCGGCTACGCCCGCGAGCTSACCGAGGCGGAGCGGGCGCAGCAGCAGCAGGCSCTCGAGGACGCGATCAAGGGCTTCGACGTGGTCATTACCACCGCGCTGGTGCCGGGCCGTCCGGCGCCGCGGTTGGTGACCGCGGCCGCGGTGGAGGGCATGAAGCCCGGCTCCGTGGTGGTCGACCTGGCCGGCGAGACCGGTGGTAACTGCGAGCTAACCGAGCCCGGTCAGACCGTGGTCAAGCACGGGGTGACGATCTGCTCGCCGCTGAACCTGCCCGCCACCATGCCCGAGCACGCGTCGGAGCTGTATTCGAAGAATATCTCCGCGCTGCTCGAGTTGATGCTCGTCGACGGGGCGCTGGCCCCCGATTTCTCGGACGAGGTCCTCGCCGCGTCCTGCGTCACCCGTGAGGAGGGTGTGTCCTAGATGTATACCGAATTGTTGGCGAACATCGCGATCCTGGTGTTGTCCGGGTTCGTGGGGTTCGCGGTGATCTCGAAGGTCCCGAACACGTTGCACACCCCGTTGATGTCGGGCACGAACGCCATCCACGGCATCGTCGTGCTGGGTGCGCTGGTGGTGTTGGGCAAGGTCGAGAACCCGCCGTGGGGGTTGCAGGTGATCCTGTTCGTGGCCCTGGTGTTCGGAACGATCAACGTGGTCGGTGGTTTCGTGGTCACCGACCGGATGCTGGCGATGTTCAAGTCCAAGCCCACCCCCACCGCTGTTGCTGCTGAGAAGGGTGGGAACCGGTAATGGAATACCTCGTCAACGTGCTGTACATCGTGGCGTTCGCGATGTTCATCTACGGTCTGATGGGCCTGACCGGCCCGAAGACCGCGGTCCGCGGCAACCAGATCGCCGCCGCCGGCATGGTCGTCGCCGTCGTCGCCACCCTGATCGCGATCCGGGACACCTCCAACTGGGTGCTGATCGTCACCGGCCTGGTCATCGGTGTGGTCCTCGGGGTGCCGCCGGCGTTGCGGACGAAGATGACCGCGATGCCGCAGCTGGTGGCGTTGTTCAACGGGGTCGGTGGCGGCACCGTCGCCCTGATCGCCTACGCGGAGTTCCTGGACTCGGACGGGTTCACCGCCTTCGCCCATGGTGAGTCGCCGACGGTGCACATCGTCATCGCGTCGTTGTTCGCGGCGATCATCGGGTCGATCTCGTTCTGGGGTTCGGTGATCGCGTTCCTGAAGCTGCAGGAAACGTTGCCCGGCCGCCCGATCGGCATCGGGAAACTGCAGCAGCCGCTCAATGCGGTGCTGCTGATCGGGGCCGTCGCATTGGCGGTGGCCATCGGGGTCAAGGCCATCGACCCGGCCGGCCCCACCAGCCAGTGGTGGATCGTGGGGGTGCTGGTGCTGGCGGCGGTGCTCGGGTTGATGGTGGTGCTGCCGATCGGCGGCGCCGACATGCCCGTGGTGATTTCGCTGCTGAACGCGCTGACCGGGTTGTCCGCGGCGGCCGCCGGTCTGGCGCTCAATAATCAGGCGATGATCGTGGCCGGGATGATCGTCGGGGCGTCGGGTTCGATCCTGACCAACCTGATGGCGAAGGCGATGAACCGGTCCATCCCGGCGATCGTGGCCGGCGGGTTCGGCGGCGGTGGTGTCGCGGCGGCGGTCGGGGACGGGACCGTGAAGACGGCGAAGTCCACCTCGGCGGCGGACGCGGCGATCCAGATGGCGTACGCGAATCAGGTGATCGTGGTCCCCGGGTACGGGTTGGCCGTCGCGCAGGCCCAGCACGCGGTCAAGGACATGGCCAAGCTGCTCGAGTCGAAGGGGGTGGAGGTCAAGTACGCCATCCACCCGGTCGCGGGCCGGATGCCCGGGCACATGAACGTGCTGCTCGCGGAGGCGGACGTCGAGTACGACGC
>NZ_JBFUHV010000248.1:0-9757 GCF_056402215.1 Rhodococcus sp. P4_B6
CGTAGGACCAGAGCGGGAAGAACGCCAACTGTTCGGCCTGCTTGGCGGCGGCCTCCGTAGGACCAGAGCGGGAAGAACGCCAACTGTTCGGCCTGCTTGGCGGCGGCCTCGGCGAGCTCGGCCCGGCCGTGCCCGGCCTGGACGACGAACAGCCCGGACAGTCCGTCGAGGTAACTCTTACCGGTGGAGTCCCAGATCCGGGCGCCGTCGCCGCGGGTGATGATCGGCGGGGTGATGTTGTCCCCGTGCCGGGAGAAATGCCCCCACAGATGGCGGCGGGCGGACGCTTCGAGCTGCGCTGACGTGCGCGAGGAGGTGGTTTCCGTAGTCATCGGGTTCCCCAATCATATTGCTGCTTGACAAGTTTCAGGTACACCATCGTCTCGGTGCCGAGCACGCCGGGGATGGTGCGAATCTCTTTGTTGAGCACGGTCAGGAGGTGGTCGTCGTTCTCGCACACGATCTCGGCCAGGATGTCGTAGGCGCCCGCCGTCAACACGACGTAGTCGATGGCGTCGACGTCGGCGAGCCGGGCGGCGATCTCGGTGACGTCACCCGAGCAGCGGATCCCGACCATGGCCTGGCGTGAGAATCCCACTTGAACGGGGTCGGTGACCGCGACGATCTGGGTGACGCCGGTGTCGATCAGCTTCTGCACGCGTTGGCGTACAGCCGCTTCCGACAATCCGACGACCTTACCGATGGCCGCGTACGACCGTCGTCCATCCTCTTGAAGTTGCTCGATGATCTGCTTGGACACGGGATCGAGAGACGCGGGCTGCTCAGACATGGTCGAATCCTCCCTTGCTCACTGTGTCGAAGACAATCGGTGCTCACTGTGTCGAAAGCACTTGGCTCGGACATTGTCGGAAACTATCGCCTCTTTCCGGTGGCTTCGCCGCTCATTGCTCGGGCACCTTCACTTCCGTGTCGGCGGTGAGGGTGCGGCCGCGGAAGAAGTTCCCGGTGCCGGTGGCGAAACACAGCAACATCAGGGGGATTCCGACGACCAGCATTCCGACACCGAGAACGAACACGCCACCGAACGGGCCGAACGCGGTGAATCCGTAGTCGGGACGTAGCATGTCGACTGCGCTCTGAACGAAGGCCCACGTCATGCAGAGGGCCCCGAGCAGCGGGAAGATGCCGCGCATGAACAGATTCCGGGTCGAGTCGAACAGTGTCCGCCGGAAATACCAGACGCAGGCGTACGCGGTGATGCCGTAGTAGAACGCGACCGCGAGCCCGAGCGAGGCCACCGAATCCTGCAACGCGTTGGAACTGGCGAACGACAGCACCAGGTAGAACAGCAGCGCCGCCGCCCCCATGACGAGGGTTCCGAAGCCGGGTGTCATGTATCGGGGGTGCACGGACGCGAACCGTTTCGGCAGCGCCTCGTAGACCGCCATCGACAGCGTTCCGCGCGCCGTCGGCAGGATGGTCGTCTGGGTGGAGGAGAGCGCGGAGATCGACACCGTCAGCAGCAGCAGCGACGCGGCCACCGGCCCCGCGACCGGCCCGCCCAGGGTGGTCAGCACGTCGTCGACGTTCTCGGGGTTGTTCAGTCCGATCCCGGTGTCGCCGAACCCGGCGAACGACTGGACCGCGTATCCGACCAGCACATACGTGGCCACGAGAATGACCGTGGTGAGCACCGCGGCCCGGCCCGGTGTCCGCTCGGAATCCTTCGTCTCCTCACCCACGGCGAGGCAGGCGTCCCACCCCCAGTAGATGAAGATGCACAGGATGATCGCCTGCGCGGCACTGGACATCGAGACACCGGTAGGGATGATCCAGTCGAGTTGCGGGGTGACTGCCTGCGGGCCGGCGGTGCCGCCGAACACCTTCGACAGCGCGAGGACGCTGACACCGATGAGGACGGCGAACTGCACGGCGATCAGGACGTTCTGCAGCCGTTCGCTGATGAGGATGCCGCGAAAACTGACGTACGTCATGGCCGCGATGAAGAAGCATCCCAGCAGTACCTTCGCGGCGAGCGACTCGGCCGCCGCGTGCAACCCGAGAACCTCGAACAGGTAGATCGCGGCGATCTCCGCCGTGTTGGCGAGGACGATGATCGCGGACACGGCGAGCCCCCACCCCGCCATCCAGCCCACCCACGGACCGAACGCCTTGGTGCCCCACGTGAACGAGGTCCCGCAATCTGGGGTGTCCCGATTCAGCTCGCGATAGGCGAACGCCGTGAGCAGCATCGGAATGAAGGCGACGAGGAACATCGACGGCGCCTTCTCGCCGACCGCCAGCACGACGTACCCCAGCGTCGCGGCGAGGCTGTAGGCCGGCGCGACGGACGAAAGCCCGATCACCGTGTTGCCGATCAATCCCAGTGCGCCGCTGTTGAGCCCCTTCGCGGGGCCGAGCGGATCGGGGGTCTGGGTCTTCAAGGGGGGTGGTTCGGCAATGCTCATTCGTACTCCCTCGAGGTGTGGCTGTGGGTTTGAGTGCCCGGGCAGGTGTGGTTAAGGGGTGCAGTGGTTTTCGTGGCTACATGGCCGGCGCGGCGAGGAATATCTTCCGCAGCGTGTCGCGCACGATCCACCGGGTCTTCTGACCGGCCCGCACGCGCACGACACTTCCGGGACCGAGGTCGAGATCCGGGGTGTCGTCCTCGAACTGCACGGTCGCGTCGCCGCTGAGCACCACGAACACCTCGTCGATCTCGACGTCGCACGAGACGCTGGGCTCGATTTCCCAGACGCCGACGGTGACCCCGGCGAAGTCGCCGAGCACTCGTTCGCCGACCATCGGCGCTCCCTCACCGACGACCTGGTCGCCGGGCAGGCGGTGGTAGGTGAGATCGGCGGTCCGAGCCGCGGTGTGCGGGCCGGAACGCCAGGACCCGTCGGTGTGGACGGCGGTCACGAATCGAATCCCAGGCCGACGGCGTCGAGGGCCTTGAGGAAGATGTTCCGTCGGCCCTCGTTGTGGTCGGCGCGGTCGAGCGACCAGCGGGTGGCGTTGATGCCCGCTGCCGCCAGCGGTTCCGGCGGGAAGGGGAGAGGTATGTCCTTCACCAGGGCCAACTCGGTCAGGGCAGTCTTCTCGCCGGCGACCTTGTCGAGCATGACGTTCGCCGCGAAGCGGGAGGCGCCGACGCCGAGACCGGTGAAGCCGGCAGCGTAGGCGATCCGGCCCTTGGCTGCGGACCCGAAGAACGAGCAGAAGCGCGTCGACGTGTCGATGACGCCGCCCCACCTGTGCGTGAACTCGAGGCCCTCAAGCTGGGGGAACGTGGTGAAGAAGTGCCGCGCGAGCCTCCTGTGGGACTCGGGGCGGTCTTCGAGGTCGTGGTTCAGGCCGCGCCCGAAGTGGTAGATGGCGTCGTATCCGCCCCAGAGGATCCTGTTGTCCCGGGTGAGCCGGTAGTAGTGGAACTGGTTGGACATGTCGGAGATGCCCTGGCGGGCAGACCATCCCACCTCCGCGAGCTGGGCTTCGGACAGCGGCTCGGTCATGAGGACGTAGTCGTACACCGGAACCGTGTGCAGCCGGTACCGCTTCAGCAGGGACGGAAAGGCGTTGGTTGCCAGGATCACTCGGTCCGCCGACAGGGTCGCGCGCGCCGTCCGGACGCCCACCCGGGACGACGAGCGGGAGCGGACGAGGTCGAGAACCTTGGTGTGTTCGTGGATCTCGACGCCGTGCTCGGCGCAGATCCGGCCGAGTTCGGTGGCGAGCTTGGCCGGATGCACCAGCGCGGTGGACGTCTTGTCCCACACCCCGGCCAGATACGTCGGCGAGTTCACCTGGGCGCGCATCGCGGGCCCGTCCAGCACCGCGGTCGTCGCGCTCGGCGGGGTGCCGAGCGCTTCCTCGGCCTGGTAGTCGGCGATGGCGACCGAGATGGCGCCGTTCCGTTCGAAATCGCAGTCCAGGCCGAGGGTGTGGACCGTCTTCTCGATGGCGTCGAGGTTCTCGAGGCCGAGCGATTCGAGTGTGTCGATCTCCTCCGGCCAGCGTCGGCGGCCGTTCTCGCTGCCGTGGGTGAGGCTGGCCTCGACGAATCCGCCGTTACGGCCGGATGCGGCCCACCCGATCGTCTCGCCCTCCACGAGGGCGACGGACAGTTCGGGGTGGCGTTGCTTGGCGAGGAGCGCGCTCCAGAGTCCGGTGTAGCCGCCGCCGACGACCACCAGGTCGTATGCGGCGTCGGCCGTGGCGGCCGGGTAGGTGGGGGTGTCGGCGACGTCCTCGATCCAGAACGGTGCCAACCGGGTGCGCCGGAGCGCATGGTCGACAACCGTGGCGTTCGGTTGTTGCTTCTCGAACACTGTCTGCAGCATGTAGCACCTTTGTCGATGGACTGACCGAAGGTGACGTGTGAGGCACGTCACCGTGATCCATCCTGACGTGGCGTCGCCACTATTTCAATAGCAAATGAGGAAAATCGTTACTGATTCCGTGGTCGATATCGGGTTTGGGAACCGAATCGGTTGTCTGGATCGGCCGGCGCCGAACCGCCGGCCGTCAGCGTGCGAGCTTGCCGAGGTGCAGCGACACCGAGCGGACCGGGCTGATCCTCGCCTCGTCGCCGGACTTGACGGCGTGGATCGTGCCGAATTCGACGGTCTCGTCCGGGTAGCTGCCCGCGAAGGCGTAGGCGTAGTACGTTCCCGCGACAGCATCGCCCGGGACCGTGTACGTGACGGCCTCCTCGAGGACCTCGCCGGGTTGAAGGTCGACGTCGATCGGTCCGAAGACTGGATCGCTGGTCCGGTTGTCGGGCGACACGGCGCTCACCCACACCTGGCCCGTGTAGGGGCGATCATCGGGTGCCTCGACGAGCATGGTGGCGTCGATGGTCCCGCCGTCCCCGGGCAGCGTCGTGTCGGAGTCGGCGCGCAGCGTGACCCGCACCGGCAGATCCGTGTCGGGGTTCGCAGGCCCGGTCGACGCCGGTGAACCGTCGCCGACCTCGGGCCAGCCGTTCGCCCAGACGATCCGGTCGATCATCCCTTCGCGGCGCAGGGCTCCGCTGGGTAGATCCCGGTTGTCGCGCGGAATGGCGTGATACACGATCCAATCCGCGCCCGCGTCGTCGGAGACCACCGTGTTGTGGCCCGGCCCGGCCCACGGTTCGCTGCCGGCGAGGATGAGCGCACCGCCACCGTCGTTGAGGTCCTGCCCTTTCCGGTCGAGGTACGGCCCGGTGAGTGACTCGGACCGGCCGACGAGGACGCGGTAGGCGGTGTCGGCGCCGTTGCAGCAGTTGCCTGCCGAGAGGCACAGGTAGTAGTAGCCGTCGTGGAATTCGACGTAGGGGCCTTCGAAGCGTTCGTCGGCGACGCGTACGGGTTCGCCGGCCGCCGCGGTCCCGTCCGCGCTGAGCGGGATCGCGTGGACGCCCTGAAAGTTGCCGACGAACATCGTCTTCGTCGTCCCGTCGTCCCACACGAACGGGTCGATGGTGCCGCCCACGCCGACGTCGTGGGCACAGAAGACGGGCCGGCCGAGGTCGTTCCACGGTCCGGTGGGGCTGTCGGCGGTGGCGAGACCGATGCAGGGATTCGCCTCGTCGTAGAGCGAGTAGTAGAGGCTGTAGCGGCCGTCGGATTCGAGGACGTTCGGGGCCCACGCCAGCTTGCCGTCCGGATGCCACGCAGGCCGGTCGGGGAAGACGTCGCCGAGGTACATCCAGTCCATGAGGTCGGCGGATTTGAAGATCGACATGTTGTGCATGCCCTGGCCGTCGCCCCAGTCGTCGGCGGTGGTGTACATGTAGAACATGCCGTCGGAGGCGCGGACGACGCTCGGGTCGGCGGCCACAGGTTGCACGATCGCGTCGGCCGTCGCGGTCGGGGCCGGCGCGACCATGAGGACGAGGAGCGTCAGGGCCGTCACGATCCCTCCGCGCCGTGGGAGGTGCCGGACGGGGGACCTGCGCGGCGCAGCATCGTCAGTGTTCACACGTCACTCCCAAACCTCGCCCGCCCGGAATGCGTCAATCTATAAGGGTGAGGTGGAGGTCAAGAGTGGATCCGGCTCGCGATGCCGGACTGCAACCGAACCGTGTTCTGCCGGCGGTGTCAGCTCGTCGGTTCGAGCAGGACCAGAGGGATCTCGCGGCTGGTGCGCTTCTGGTAGCCCGCGTAGCCCTTGTAGGCGGCGGTCACCTGCGGCCACAGACGGGCCCGCTCCTCGGGGTTTGCCACGCGGGCGCGCATGGACTGTGCGGGCTGCCCCTGGACCGAGAGTTGGACCACCGGATTGGCCTGCAGGTTGAGGAACCACGCGGGGTGGCGGTCGTCGCCGCCGCGTGAGGCCACGACGACACGGGTGTCGCCCTCGGTCACCGGCACGGTCAGCATGACGCTGTGCACCTTCCCGGTCTTGCGGCCGACGGTGGTCAACTCCACCGCAGGCATCTTGCCGAAGCTCTTCCCAACTCGCCCGCCGGTGATGCGCAGGACAGCGCGGTGTAGGGCGTTCATGAACTTGAGTCCGCGGTCCGAAGGCATGGTGTCAGCGTAACGAGGTCGGCGCCCGGCGGAGGCCGGCTCCGCCGAACCTCACCTCACCGCACCGCTGGTTGCTCGTCGACGAGTTCGCTCGGGCCGATTCCCGCCTCGCCGGCGATTCCGGCGAGTTCCGCGCCGACCGACTCCTGCGGCTCGTCGGCCGTCGGGTTCTTCTGCGGGCCGGTGAGCAGCGAGGCGATTCCCCCGATCACGCAGGCGACGATCGCGAACGCGAACGCCATTGCCAGGCCGTCGGCGAATGGTCCCGAGATCAGCTGGGGAAAGAAGTCCAGGCCGGTCAGGTGTGCCTGCTGCTGCTCGCTGAGTGCGGACAGGTTCGGTCCGAGCAGTTCATGAATCGGGTTGACGCCGAGGAATGCCGCGAACAGGACTGCGACGGCGGGCAGGTTCGCGATCTGGGTGGCTTGCGCCGCGGGCACTCCGTTCGCCATCAGTCCGTCGCTCATCGCCGCCGGAAGGTTGGAGCTGAGTCCGGCGATCATGAGACTGAAGAAGAATCCGATCGACAGCACCATCGCCGCGTTCTGGAACGTCGTCATCATGCCCGCGCCGACGCCGCGCGCGTCGGCGGGCAGGCTGTTCATCACCTCTGCCCGGTTCGGCGCGGAGAACATGCCCATTCCGATGCCGTTGATCAGCAGAATCGCGGCGAAGGCCCAGTACTCGAAATCGACCGGCAGGGCGATCRGCAATCCGAAGGTTCCCGCGGTGATGAACATGCCGACGCTGGTGAACCACTTGGTGCCGAACCTGTCRGAGATGACCCCGGACACCGGCGCCGACATCAGGAATCCGATGGTCATCGGCAGCATGTAGATGCCCGCCCACAGCGGAGTGCGGCTGTAGTCGTAGCCATGCTGCGGCAGCCAGATGCCCTGGAGCCAGATGATCAGGATGAACTGCAGTCCGCCGCGGCCGAGTGACGCGACCAGATTGGCGATGTTGCCCCAGGTGAACGACTTGATCTGGAACAGGTGCAGGTTGAACAGGGGATTGGCGACCCTCGTCTCGATGACGCAGAAGGCCGCGAGGACGGCGAGACCGCCGACGAGGCACCAGAGCACCAGCGGACTGGTCCAGCCCATCGACGAGGAGCCGTACGGCTGGATGCCGTAGGTGATGCCGACCAGGACGGCGATCAATCCGACGGCGAACGTGACGTTTCCCCACCAGTCGATGTCGGCGTGCCGGCGGACGCCGGTGTCGCGGAGTTTCAGGTACGCCCAGATCGTGCCGACCACGCCGAACGGGACCGAGACCAGGAAGATCAGGTTCCAGTGGATCGGCGCGAGGATGCCGCCGATGAGCAGGCCGAGGAAGGATCCGGCGATCGCGGCGACACCGTTGATGCCGAGCGCGAGCCCGCGCTGATCGGCGGGGAACGCGTCGGTGAGGATTGCCGACGAGTTCGCCATCAGGAAGGCGCCGCCCACCCCCTGGACGACGCGCCACCCGATGAGCCACAGTGCGGCCTCGGAGCCGTCGAACCATGTCACTGCCAGGAAGATCGAGGCGATCGTGAACACGGCGAAACCCATGTTGTACATCCGGGCGCGGCCGAACATGTCGCCGAGCCGTCCGAAGCTGACCACGAGCACGGCCGTCACGACGAGGAAGCCCATCATCATCCACAGCAGGTAGCTCGTGTTGCCGGGTTCGAGCGGGTTGAGGTGGATGCCTTTGAAGATGTCGGGGAGTGCGATCAGCACGATTGACGAGTTGATCGTGGCCACCAGCATGCCGAGGGTGGTGTTCGACAACGCAATCCACTTGTAGTGCGGGTCGAGTTCGTCGAGCGCCGTGGTGCGTTCATCGTTCGGGACGGCAGGTTCCTGCGTCTGCGAGACCAAGGAATTTCACCTCTCGGTTTTCATAGTTTTCAAAAGTAAGTAAATGGAAGGCAAAGTGTTCGGTTGTTGCATGTTCTTTGTGGTGGGCAATCGGCCGACCGCGGCATCCCCCGATTGGAATGCCCGGTTTGTCCGTTATGTCGGTGTCGCTCAATCGGTTCCGCCGAGCGACGTGGATCAACTTTGGATGATACGACGTCTCCATCGGCCCCGCAGCCCCAGGCGCTGTGACGTCACCGTCGGCCGATCGGGGGACAGGCGAATCATCCGGTTCTCGGCCCGATCGGGGGACAGTCGTGAGGCCCGATCTGCGACAGGATGATCTTCATCCGGGGGCCGGCAACAGGATGAGGAAGATGTCGACGATTGCGAGCACGACCCTGGCCGAATTGGCATCCGAGTGGTGCACTGAGGCGGAGATTCAGATGCAGGCATCGCCTGCGTCGGGCGGACGGAACGCGATACGGAGTGTGTTGTTCATCGGCAACCCGTCCACCGTCACCGAGGTGACGCACTGGGCTGCCGTGCGGCACTGGACGGTGGAGCAGGGGTTGAAACCCGTCCGCGAATTCCGCGGCGACGTGGTGTGCGCGATCGTCACCGAGGCCGTTGCCGACGGCACGTGCCCATCGGCGGATGCGGCGGTGGTGCAGCGTGCACGCGCCCGCGGCCTGGACTGCATCCCCGTCTACGACATCGAGCCGTGGGGGACCGCCCGGTTGTCGTGCATACGGCCGTCTACGTCGGTTCCGTGAGCGCCCGCTGGGCGGCGGGCCAGAACTCGAATCCCGCGGTCATCAGTCCGCCGAGTCCGATGATGACCACCGCGGCGTCGACGCTCGTCCGCCCCTCCTTCGCCCAGTAGACGTCTTCGAGGTCGAGCAGCAGCGCCAGTTCGTCGACGATGAGCGCGGTGCCGACACCGTACGAAATCGGGACCGTCGGATGCCGGCGTTGCTTCTCGGAGCCGCGCACCGCCACGGCCCCCACCCCGGCCAGTGCGGCGATGCCGAGATTGTAATGGTGGAAATGGCGGCCGTGGAGACTCAACCCGCCCCCTGCCGGACCGTGCCCACGCCTGATCCAGTGAGTCAACGCCCGCATCCCCGCGAACGTCGCCGTGAACGCCGCCCACGACACGACCGCGGACTGCTCACTCGGATCGAGCTTCTTCCGCCACGCTGCACGCAGACGGCGCAGGCGACTGCGGTGGGTTACATCGTCGAGCGGGCGGTTGGTCACGGGGTCAATGGTGCCACCCACGCGCCCTGTCCATCCGCAAATCGATCGCGGAGCATTGGACAGACGCGCCCCCGCTGTGGGGGCGGGCATTTCTTCGCTACGTATTGACGCTGCCGAAATTCACCCCCGCTGTGGGGGCGGGCATTTCTTCGCTACGTATTGACG
>NZ_JBFUHV010000249.1:0-9565 GCF_056402215.1 Rhodococcus sp. P4_B6
GGCAGCCCCGGTCGGCAGCCCCGGTCCCCACGGCGGCCGCGGCCCGGCTGCGGGCGCCCGAGGCGGCGTCCACGGCAACTGTTCTCGCGTCGGCCGCACTGGGCGCCGGCATCGCCCTCGCCGGTGTCCTCGTCGGCGGCATCCTCGTGCGGGGCACCTGCTCGAAATAACCCGCGCACACCCTCGACACAGCACCCCGAACCGSSCGGTTCGGGGTGCTGTCGTCTGTCCAGGGGTGSGGCCGCGCGGGCAGCGCCGAACGAGGACCGCCGAGTTCGGCGATATGTGACAAAGAAACCGGGCGGCGGAAACGGTGCAATTGCCTTACAGAGACGAGCCCAGGAGGAATCGTGGAATCCAGGAAGATTCGGGTCGGTATCGACACCGGCGGAACATTCACCGACGTCGTGGCTGTGGACGAGGAGTCCGGAGCCGTCGTCACCACCAAGACACCCTCGACGCCTGCCGACCCGGCGCAGGGATTCCTCACCGGAATCGAGAAGGTGCTCGCCAAGCTCGGCGAGACCGGCGACGCGATCGGCGCCGTCAGCCACGGCACCACCGTCGCCACCAACAAGCTCCTCGAAGGCAAGGTCGAGAACCTCGGGTTCATCACCACCGAGGGGTACGAGCACGTCCTCGAGATCGCCCGCCAGTCCGTCCCCGACGGCTACGGCAACTCCTACTTCTGGGTCAAGCCCGACCGCATCGTCCCCGCCGACCGCGTCCGCACCATCGGCGGCCGGCTCGCGTTCGACGGCAGCGAGATCCGCCCCCTCGTCGAGGACGACGTCCGCCAGGCGGCCCGCTTCTTCGCCGACCGCGGCATCCGCACCATCGGCGTGTGCCTGATGCACTCCTACGCCAACCCGAGCCACGAGAACCGCGTCCGGGATCTTCTGCTCGAGGAATACCCCGAGGCGACGGTGAGCATCTCCAGCCAGGTGCTGCGCGAGTACCGCGAATACGAGCGGTCCATCACCACGCTCGTCGACGCGGCCGTGAAGCCGAACATCCGCAACTACGTGAACAACATCGCGAACCGGCTGCGCGAATTCTCCTCCGACGAGGGCGAGGCCCGCGACATCCCGTTCTACGTGATGAAGTCGAACGGCGGCGTGCTGTCCGCGAAGGAGGTCGTGCACCAGCCCATCACGACCGTGCTGTCCGGCCCGGCGGCCGGCGCGCTCGGTGCGGCGCTCATCGCCAGCGTCGCGGGTGTCGAGCAGGTCCTCACGTGCGACGGCGGCGGAACGTCGACCGACGTCACCGTCGTGGTCCGCGGCGAGCCCGCGCTCACCACCGAGGGCCGGGTCGGGGCGTACCCGTCGAAGATCCCGATGATCGACGTCGTCACCGTCGGCGCAGGCGGCGGCTCCATCGCCTGGCAGACCCCCGAAGGCACGCTGCGCGTCGGACCGCAGTCGGCGGGCGCCGACCCCGGCCCGCTCTGCTACGGCAAGGGCGGCAGCGAGCCGACCATCACCGACGCCCACGTACTGCTCGGCCGCATCCCACCCCACCTGCTCGGCGGCGAGATCCCCCTCGACACCGAACTGGCCCGCAAGGGCGTCGAGCAGCTCGCACACCAGCTGAAGCTCGACTTCGAGGCCTGCGCCACCGGCATCCTCGAGGTGTCGGCGTGGAACCAGGCCAACGCACTGCGGCAGATCACGGTCAAGCGGGGCCTCGACGTCCGCGACTTCACCCTGGTGACGTTCGGCGGCTCCGGGTCGCTGCTCGCCTGCCGGCTCGTCGACATCCTCGGTCTCAAGGACGTCCTCGTCCCGCTGAACCCGGGCAACGTGTCCGCGTTCGGACTGCTCACCGTCGACGTCCGCAACGACTACGTGCAGACCCACGTCTGCCGGCACGACCGGCTGGAGATCGCCGAACTGCAGTCGGGGCTGGACGCGCTCGCCGCCGAGGCGGAAATCGCACTCGCCGACGAGGGCTTCGGCGAGGCAGAGCGCAAGTACGCGCGTTCGGCCGACCTGCGCTACCTCGGCCAGGCGTTCGAGGTGCGGGTGCCCGTCGGGGACGGTCCCGTCACCCCGGAGCTGATGGACGAGGCCGCGGAGCGGTTCCACCAGGCGCACAAGGAGCTGTACGGGTACGACTTCCGCGGCGACCCGCATCAGCACGTGGAGTGGGTGAACCTGCGCGTCAGCGGCATCGGCCCGATCAAGCGCCCGACGCTGAACGAGATCGCGGCGGGCACGGGAGCGGAGTCCGCCGTGACCGGCACCCGCCCGGCGTACTTCGACGAATGGGTCACCACCCAGGTCTACGACCGGGCCAAGCTCGGCGCCGGCGACGTGCTCGAGGGCCCGGCGGTGATCGAGGAATTCAGCTCCACCATTCCCGTGCACCCCGGATTCCGGGCACGGATCGACACCTTCGGAAACATCCGCATCACCAAGATCGCCGACTCGAACGGAGCGAACCGATGACCGTCACCACCGAACCCGTTGCAGTGCAGCCGGTCAAGCCCTACCGGCTGACACCGGTCGACGGTACGACGCCCGACCCGGTGCTGGTGGAGATCGTCGCCGGCTACCTCGCCAGCGTCGAGATGGAGGTCGAGACGTCGATCTCGCGGACCTCCCGCTCCCCGATGATCCGCGACGCGCACGACTTCCGCGCCGGCATCCACGACCGCAACCTCCGGAAGCTCACCGGCCGTTCGTATTCGGCGCTCGTGCATCCGGTGGCGCGGGACTTCCCGCTCGACACCATGAAGCCCGGCGACGTCTACTTCCACAACGACGTCTACCTGTCCGAAGGCGGCATCGGCCACCTCCCCGACCTCTGCGTCACCGTCCCGGTGTTCGCGACCCGGCCGGGCGAGGAGGAACCGTCCGTCGTCGCGTTCGTGCAGGCGTTCGGCCACCACGACGACATCGGCGGCTGCTGCCCGGGATCGATGCCGTCCGGCGCGACCACGGTGTACGAGGAGGGCCTGATGGTCCCGCCGATCAAGCTGTGGGATCAGGGTGTGCCCAACGAGGCCGCACTGCGCATCATGACCCGCAACTCGCGGATGCCCGACGCGCTGGCCGCCGACCTGGACGCCGAATGCTCGGCGTGCCTCATGGGCGCCCGTCGCCTCACCGAGCTGTTCGAGCGGTACGGCTGCGACACCGTCGAGGCCTGCTTCGACGCGATGATGGACGCGACCACCGAGACGTACCGGCGGGAGATCCTCAGCAAGATCCCCAAGGGCGAATACACGTGGGAGGACTACGCCGAACACGACGGCGTCGACGAGCCCATGCTGCACCGCCAGCGGATCACGCTCACCAAGACCGGCCCGGAGGACGAGGGCGGCGAACGCCTCATCCTCGACTTCAACGGCACCGGCCCGCAGGCCAAGGGTCCCATCAACCACTGCGGTGACTACGCCGACGGCAACTTCCTCATCAAGTGGCTCGCACCGATCCTGCGCAACCTCGCCGACAGTCCCGAGCGGATGGCGGAACTCGACGTCAACGAGGGCGTCGTGCCGTTGATCGAGATGAAGTTCCCGGAGAAGGGCACGCTGATCACGCCGATCTTCCCGGCGCCCACCAACGCCCGGACGTTCGTGATCCTGCGGCTGCTCGGCGTGCTCGCCGGCGTCGTCGCGAAGGCCGTCGACGGGAACATGCCCGCCGACCAGGAGACCATCCGCTACACCGGGGTGTACGGCGAGGACTTCGACGGGCACTCGTACCTGATGCGCGAGGTGCTCGGCGGCGGGTCCGGCGGCAGGCACTACGCGGACGGCGAGGACACCATCCACGTCGTTCCCGACTCGCGGAACCTGCCGACCGAGTTCACCGAGAGCCGGTTCCCGTTCATCGTCGAGAAGCTCGGCCTGGCGAAGGACTCCGGCGGCGCCGGACGCTACCGCGGCGGCCTGGGCTACGAGAAGCACATCCGGATGCTCAAGGACGCCAACTTCATGTCCATCGCCGACCGCTCGATCCTCTCCTGCTGGGGAGTCAAGGGCGGCAAGGCCGGACGGCCGTTCTCGGTGGTCCTCGACCCGGGCGGCCCGAACGAGCGCGAGTTCGACGCGCTCACCGACGCCGAACCGATCAAGGCCGGCGAGGTGGTGCGCATCCGCACCACCGGCGGCGGCGGCTGGGGCGACCCCCTCGACCGTCCCATCGAGGAAGTCGTCCGGGACGTGCTGTGGGGCAAGGTGTCCGCGGAGGGTGCCCGCGCCGACTACGGTGTGGTGCTGACGTCGTCGACCGAGGAACCGGTCGCGGACGTCGACGCCACCGAGGCGCTGCGCGAGCAGATGCGCGACAGCCGCGGACTGGACGAGCCGTTCTTCGACCGCGGTCCCGGTTACGAACGCCTCTCCGGCGGTGCGAAGTTCGCCGAGTTCGACTTCATCGACCGGTGATCCGATGACCGAGTCACTCTCCCGCGGCGCCGGCATCGCCGTCGTCGGCGCCGCGGGGAAGACCGGAGCCGCCGTCGTCGCGGCGCTCGAGGGACTCGCCGACGTACGCCGGGTGGTGCACACCGCCCGGCGTTCCGGCGATTTCGCCGTCGACCTCGAGACCGGTGCGGGACTGGCCGACGCGCTGTCGGGGTGCCGGGGCGTGTACTTCATCGCCCCGAATGTGCATCCCGACGAGCCGGCCCTCGTGCGCCGGGTTCTCACGGCCGCCGCCGACGCGGGCGTCGAGCATTTCGTCTACCACTCGGTCGCGTGGCCCTACACCCCGGCGATGCCGCACCACGTCGACAAGGCGCGGTGCGAGGACATGCTCCGGACGTTCGGCGGGCTCCGGTGGACGATTCTGCAGCCGTGCGCGTACGCGGAGAACTTCGCGTCGGTCCTCGACGGCACGGCCACCGAGGTCGACGTGCCGTACAGCCCCGACGCGAGGTTCTCGTTCGTCGCACTCGCGGACGTCGCCGAGGTGGCGGCGCGAGTGCTGATGGAGGGCCCGGACATCCACCACGGCGCCACCTACGAACTCGGTGGCCCGGAGGCCCTCACCGTGCGGGAACTGTGCGACCGGGCGGCCGGTCCGGTGTCGGTGAAGCAGGTGTCCGTCGACGAGTGGATGTCGCGGCACGGGCGCGACCTGACGGACGACGGTCGCGCCCGGTTGTCCGCGATGTTCGAGTTCTACGACCGGCACGGCTTCACCGCGGGCAATGCCGTGTTCGAGTCGCTGCTGGGCCGCCCACCCAGGTGAGCGGCAAAGCGTGCCGGGGGCACACTTTGCCACTCACATGGGGTCAGACGCCGATCCGGCCGCCCGACTTCCACACCGCCACGACGGCGGGACGCGGCTGCATATCGCCGCCGTCGGGCCAGTGCGACGCCGGGTTGTCGGCGCTCGCGTCGTCCAGTTCACCCGGGTGCTGCACGCACACCGTGACCCGCTCCTCGCTGACGATCGGACCGCACGTCTCGGCGCCCTTGGGCACGGAGAGGAACTGCTTGGTCTCCCCGCGGTTCGCGCCGTCGAGGACGACGCTGAACAGGCCGTCGTTCGACTTCAGCGCGTTGCCGTCGGTGGAGATCCACAGGTTGCCGTGCGGGTCGAACGCCAGGTTGTCGGGGCAGGAGATCGGGCTGACGCTCTCCTTGTCGAACCCGCCGAAGTAGGTGTCGGCCGCCGTCGGGTCGCCGCACACGAGCAGCAGATTCCACGTGAACGCGGTGCCGGCGTGGTCGTCGGTCAGTTCGAGGACCTGGCCGTTCTTGTTGTTGTTCCGCGGGTTGGCCCCGTCGGCGGCCGCGGCGCCGTCGACGCCGCGCTTGGTGTTGTTGGTCAGCGCCACGTACACCTTGCCGGTTGTCGGGCTGGGCTCGAAGTCCTCGGGGCGGTCCATCTTGGTGGCACCGACCTTGTCGCCGGCCTGACGGGTGAACACCGCCACCTCCTCGGCGCTCATGCCGTCGACGAGTGACTCGCCCCGGCCGTCCTCACCGGTGCGCAGCAGCGGGATCCACTCCCCGGTGCCGTCGAACGTGCCGCTCGTCGGCAGCGCCCCCGACCCGTCGATCTCGTCCGCGGAGTTGCCGGCGAACTTCGCGACGTACAGGGTGCCCGCGTCGAGCAGCGTCATGTTGTTGCGGACGGCGGCCTGGCTGTTGCCGTCCATCATCTTCCGGCTGGAGACGAACTTGTACATGTAGTCGAAGCGTTCGTCGTCGCCGCTGTACGCCACGACGGTGCCGTCGTCGGTGACGTGGATGGTGGCGGCCTCGTGCTTGAACCGGCCCAGCGCCGTGTGCTTGACGGGCGCGGACGTCGCGTCCCACGGGTTGACCTCGACGACCCAGCCGAAGCGGTTGACCTCGTTCGGCTCCTGGGCGAGGTCGAAACGCTTGTCGAATCGCTCCCACTTGCGTTCGGATGCAGCACCTTCCACGCCGTACCGCTTCAGTCGCGGGGCGACGGTGGGGTCGGTGACCAGTTCGGCGTTCGCGAAGTACTGGTTGAAGTTCTCCTCCCCCGACAGCACCGTGCCCCACGGGGTGACGCCGCCGGAACAGTTGTTGAGCGTGCCGAGCACCTTGGTGCCCGTCGGGTCCGCGGACGTCTTCAGGAAGTCGCTGCCCGCGGCGGGACCGGTGACGACGAATTCCGTCGTCGCCGTGATGCGCCGGTTGTACGGCCCGAAGTCGGGAGTGAGCGCGCCCGAGCCGGATTCACCCTTCACCTGCACCACGGACAGTCCGTGGGCGGCGAGCGCCGTCTGGAACTGCTCCGGCGACGGGTTCTCGGCGTCGTATCCCTTGAACATGAACGGCTCGGTGGTGTACTCGTGGTTGACCACCAGCAGGAAGGTGTTCGGCTGCCCCTCGACCGGCAGCAGTCCGGCGAAGTCGTTGTTGAACCCGAACTGCTGCGCCTGCGCCTGGGCGGTCTGGTTGTCGAAGTCGAATGCGGGGGCCCCGGGCAGCACTGGGTCGCCCCAGCGGATCACGACGGCCTGCTCGTACCCCTCGGGGACGACGACGGCGTCCTCGGTGTTGGGGGCGACGGCACCGAAGTTCGTTCCCGCCGGTGTGGCGCCGTCCGAACCCCCCGTGCCGGAGACACTTCCGCTGCCGGAGTCGTCCGAGCAGGCGGCCAGCGCACTGCCCGCGCCGACGGCGAGGACGGCCATCCCCGTCCCGCGCAGCATTCCGCGCCGCGACAGGGCGGTGCGGGCGATGTCACGGAAGTACTCGCCGTGCGAGGTGTTGGGCACGTCGTGGGAGCACGCGTTTCCGCACTTGTACTGGCAGGTGACGGAGGCGCGTGAGGACGCGCCGTCATGGTTGACGAACAGTGCGAGGGGTTTCAAACTCACCGTGGCTCCCGATTCGAATGCGGACAACTCCGGCACCGTAGAAGTCGTAAGCGAGGGAAAGGGAACGTAGGTGTGAACGCGCGGACAACGAGGCGACCCTAAGTCTGGAGTGATTTACGTCTAGCCAGCAGCCCGGACGGCGTGCACGATGGATAGATGGACGCCGTCGATGCGCTGCGGGAAATTGCGTTCTGGCTCGAGCGTTCGCGCGACGAGGGACCCAGGATCGGCGCCTTCCGCCGGGCGGCCGATGTGCTCGAGTCGTCGACCGCCGAGGAGCGGGAAGCCCTGGCGGCGAACGGCTGGGTATATCTGCCCGACATCGGCTCCGAGGCGGCCGCGATCATCCGTGAGTGCGCCGATGCGGTGCCGCTGTACCTGACGTATCTGCGCGGTTCCGCGGAGCCGATCGGTCTCGGCGGAACGGAACTGCTCGAGGCGCTCCGCGGCGACCTGCACACCCATTCGGATTGGTCGGACGGCCGGTGCCAGCTCCGGGAGATGATGCGGCGCGCGGCCGCGCTGGGGCACGACTACTGCGCGATCACCGACCACTCGCCGCGGCTGACGGTCGCGAACGGGCTGTCGTCGGAGCAACTGCTCGTCCAGTTGAACGTGGTCGCCGAACTGAACGTCGAACTCGCGCCGTTCCGGGTGCTCACCGGAATCGAGGTCGACATCCTCGACGACGGCACCCTCGACCAGGACGACGACGTGCTCGCCGACCTGGACATCGTGGTCGCGAGCGTGCACTCGCATCTGGACACCGACCGGGCGACGACGACCAAGCGGATGCTGCAGGCCGTCAAGTCTCCGCACGTTGACGTGCTCGGGCACTGCACCGGCCGCCTCGTCGAGGGGGTGCGGGGACCGCGGCCCGAATCGAAGTTCGACGCGGAACGGGTGTTCGACGCGTGCCGCGAGTACGGCACCGCGGTGGAGATCAACTCCCGACCCGAGCGCCGCGACCCGCCGGGACGCCTGATCGACCTCGCATTGAACAGCGGCTGCAAGTTCTCCATCGACACCGACGCGCACACCACCGGGCACCTCGCCTGGCAGGGCTACGCCTGCGAGCGCGCCGCGGAGCGCGGAGTCGAGCCGTCGGATGTGATCAACACCCTGCCCGTGGCCGAGTTGCTGGAGTGGACCGGCGCGCCGATTCGGCAATGATCCGTGTCGTGCTGATCGCGGCCGCGGTGATGGCACTGCTGATCGCCGCGGCGTGGGTGCTGCAGCGAAAACTGATCTACTACCCCGACACCACCCCGGTGCCCCCCGCCGGCCGGCTGATCGCCGGGGCGGAGGACGTCACGCTGACCACGTCGGACGGCCTCGAACTCGGTGCCTGGTACGTCCCGCCCGCGGTCGGCGAGCCGCGCATGACCGTCCTCGTGGCCGCCGGGAACGCCGGCAACCGGGCCGACCGGGCACTGCTGGCCTCGGACCTCGCCGCCGCGGGTTTCGCCACCCTGCTCTTCGACTACCGCGGGTACGGCGGCAACCCCGGTCAGCCCAGCGAGGAGGGGCTGGCACTCGACGTCCGGGCCGCTCGCCGGCACCTCGTCGACGAACGTCGCGTGCCGCCGGGGCGGCTGCTCTACTTCGGCGAAAGCCTCGGAACCGGCGTCGTCACCGAACTCGCCACCGAGCACCCGCCCGCCGGACTGCTGCTGCGGTCGCCGTTCGCCGACCTCGCCGCCGTCGGCAGGGCGCACTACCCGTTCCTGCCGGTTCGGTTGCTGCTACGCGACCGATTTCCCGTCGCCGAGTTCGTCGCACGCATCGACGTGCCTGTCACCGTGGTCTACGGGACGGCGGACACCATCGTCCCGCCGGAGCAGAGTGCCCGCGTCGCCGAAGCCGCGCTCGGCGACGTCGACACCGTCGTGCTGTCCGGCGCGGGGCACAACGACGACATGATGTTCGGCGGCCCGGAGATCGTCCGCGCCACCGCCGAACTCGCCGCGAGGGCGCTCCGCGCCCCGTGAGCCTTTTTGGTTGTTCCAGGGGCTGTTGCAAAATTCCGGGTCGGGGTGTCCGCGTGTCACCCTGGTCTGACCTGGGGTTTCCTGGATAATGTGTTGGTGGCCAAGGGATATCGACCGGTGAATCGTGATCAGCAGTTCCTGTTGCCGCCGGACATGCGGGAGTGGGTGCCGCCCACGCATCCGGTGTGGACGGTGATCGAGATCGTCGACTCCCATCTCGACACCTCGGCGTTCCACGCTTCTCGTCGCACCGG
>NZ_JBFUHV010000250.1:0-9524 GCF_056402215.1 Rhodococcus sp. P4_B6
GTCACCTCCTCGGCTTCCGCGCGGCCACGGCGCACGGTATCGGCGGCCACACCCGTCGCGGAGGCCACGATCGCCACACCACCGGGACCGAGCTGCGCGGCCTCGACCCCCAGCCACACCCGACGTTGGCGCTCGTTCAAGTGCCCACGAATAGTCTCGTAACGCCATCCCAGCGCCTCTGCCGCATCCGCCATGCCACAACGGTAACGCCATCATCATTAAAAGCGACGTTAATTCCTCGCGATCCCTTAGACGGCACTCCCGATCAGTGAGTGCACATGTCCAGCGGAAAATGGTCTTTGAGGGATCCGGGCAAGACTGGACTGCAGTGCCGGCGCACCGGTGCCAGCAGTTGCGCCGGGACGACCGCGCAACCAGTGTGGGGCGGGAAGCGATGGACGACGATCGACCGCCTTCATTTCAGGCAGCGCACCTCTTGCTTTGACTTGCGCCCGCGGCGCGTTGCATTGAGAGCCCGCGTAACAGGTGCGGCTCGACCGATTTGAGCAATGGTCACGGCGCGAAGGCAACCCGCCGGTTTGCCGATCACCGATGCGGGTGAGCCGGTGCCAGGACGAGGCTTCGATCGGGGCGGCGACTGGGTAGCTGGCGAATTCGGCACCGAAGGACCCGCCGGTGGATCAAACCCTCAACCCGGGACGGGACCCCCCTTGTCCGCGGTGAGGTTTTGATCCCGCACCGCCACGAGGCCGAGATGAGCTGTACAGGCAGTATCGCACCGAGGGGGCATCAGCTGCCCGATTTGCGTTCAGACCGTCGGGTGAGCACCCTCGCCGCACCATCCATCGAAATAGATCGACATGGTGCCCTTTTCGAATCGATGTCCCGACGGAGTGGTGAACCTACGTCTACACCGACCATCGGTGGCGGGCTCGCCACTGTCAGACGGCGGCGCAGGCACAGGGTCCCGGTACGGTCGGTAACAGTATCTGTTACATACGTTTCACGCAGGAAAATTGGGCGTAGACAGGAATATTTGTTCCATGTAAGTTGGCTCTCCAACCTGGTCTTTCTCTCTCCCTGCAAGTTGACCGAATTGGAGATCATTGTGGCGGCGGAATACCCGAATCAAGATGTCGGAGAGGGCCAGTACGAGCCTCGGTCGAACGTTGAAACCGATGAACCCACGCGACTACGGCAACCGAGAAACGTTGAGCACCACGGTGTCGAGCCGGTTCCCCCAGAGGAACGGACTGTTCGCTGGTTTGATCTATTTCAGATCATCGTCAACGTGCTTCTCAATCCGGGCTTAATCCTCATCGGAGGGTTAGCGGTGGTATCGGGGCTATCGTTCTGGGCAGCAGTGACAGCTCAGGTCCTCGGTGTCATTATCGCCTTCACGGCCTACACAGTCATGGCCACTGTAGGAGTTGATTACGGACTGCCAGGAATCGTATCCACGCGAGCGTTCGTCGGCATCGGGGCTTCCCGATGGATAATCTCCATCTTGAGAGCGATCAGTTCCGCGTTCTGGTTCGCCTTTCAGACCCTCGCCGGCGCAATGGGAATCCATGCCGTTCTCAATCAGTGGCTAGGCCTCGACGTGTCGCTAGTCATCCTCAGTCTTGCGTTCGCAGTCTTGCAGGCATCGGTCGCGCTGTTCGGCTACGGATCCCTGAAGTGGCTGTCCAAGATCGCCTTTCCCACCAAGATTGTGATCCTCGGGTATCTATTTTACGTTCTCGCCACGCACGACGCACCGGGCTTTGCACCGAGCGAAGTCTTCGCGTTCACTGGCACTGAAGGTTGGAAGTGGGCCGTGTTCGCCCTGTGGGTAAACGCGGTAGCAGCCAGTTGGTTCAGTCAGGTCACGGACGCCGCCGACTACTGCCGGTACTCGCGATCCCGGAAGGATATGTGGATCGGAACCATGGCCGCGGCCGTAATCGGAACCGCAGGTTCGGCATTCTTCGGCGCGTACGCTGCCGCCGCCACGCTCGGACAGACGGCTAACGCGTTCGAGGTCATCCCCACGCTTAACGTCGGTGGCGCCACATTAGCGCTGGTCCTGATCGTTCTTGTGCTCGACAATTGGACGATCAATGTCTTGAACCTCTACACCGGCGGACTGTCACTCGCCAACCTCACGACCCGTCTGGGCCGGTTCTGGTCCACCATCATCGTCGCTGCAGCGGGCACAATTTTGGCCAGCATACCTGCACTCGTGAACGACTTCAGTGACTTCATGAGCGCAATGGGCAATCTCTTCGCGCCGATTGTAGGGGTGATCATCGCGGACTACGTCGTACTCAAACGGGGATATATCGACGTAGCTGCGCTCTTCGATCCTGCAGGCCCATACAGATACTTCAGGGGGGTCAACGTGCTTGCACTCACATGGTCGGTCGTCGGCTCATTGATCTACTTCGCACTCCCGACGACTGTTCTACCGATCCCACTCGTCGCGGTTGTCTCAGGACTCGGATACCTACTCTCCGCGCGATTGCTTCCACAATCCGCACTTGTCCCGGATCACCGCCCGCTCGACAGCGGACGACCAACCGTCGATGCACGCACCTGATCTCTAGCACCCACACCACAGGGAAAGTCCAAAGAGACAGAGACAATGGAGGAAACGATGTCGCAAAAGAAGGCAATCGAGATTGTTCTTGCTCAGATTGATCGCCAGCGCGACCGCCTAGTCGAAACCGTGCAGGAACTTATTCGAATTCCGACCGTGAACCCGAAGTTCGAGACCGGGGAATATATCAACAGGGAGCCTGAAGCGCAGGAGTTCGTCGCAGCTCTGTTGAAGTCGGCTGGAATGACGACCACCATCCATGACGCGTTGCCGCACCGCCCGAATGTAATTGGTGCCCTGGAGGGTACAGACGAACGAAGTCTTGTCCTCAACGGGCACATCGACGTGGTTCCCACCGGCGACCGATCGGATTGGGAATCCGACCCCTTCGGCGCCGACATCCGCGATGGCCGCATCTACGGACGCGGAAGCTACGACATGAAGGGAGGCCTGGGCGCGGCCATCGCCGCGATCCAGGCGCTCAGCGAGAGCGGGATCGAGCTGAACGGCCGACTCGAACTGCACAGTGTGGTCGACGAAGAGGCAGGCGGGTTCGGGACGAGACACCTGGTCGATCGCGGACACAGTGCTTCCGCAGTCATAGTCGCGGAGCCCACGCAGAACGAAATTATGGTCTGCCAACCGGGGCTCGAATGGGTGCGCGTAACGATCCGAGGGCGAAGTGCACACGCTGGGTGGCGGTACAACGACATCTACCCTCAGCGGCACTCAGCCGACCGCATGCGCCCTGGAGTCAACGCAGCAGAGCTCGCTGCTCGCTTTATCACGGCGGTCGGGCATCTCGAGCGTGGGTGGGCCATGCGGAAAACGCATCCGCTGCTGCCACCCGGAATCACCACAATCAGCCCGAGTGTCGTGCACGTCGGTGCTGGAGTCGGCCAGAGTGGTTTGCCCGTCACCGTTACTAATCCGGCAATCACACCCGACGTCGCCGTAATCGACTTCGATTTGAAGTACCTACCGACTGAAGAATCTCATAATATCCGAGTCGATTTCGAGAAGTTCGTTCATCACTGGGCGATGCAAGATCCGTGGCTAAGCGAAAATCCCCCTGTCGTTCAATGGGAACTGGCCGGCCTGCACTTCCCCGCTTTCGACACCTCTCCGGACAACCCACTGGTCACCAGTCTGGTGAATCAGAGCGAGCGGCTGGAGATGTCCGGTCGCATCACCGGCTTCCCAGCGGTATGCGATGGGGCGTTCTACCGAAATTCTGGCGCCACCCCGGTCATTTTCGGTCCTATCGGGGCTGACGCCCACGGACCGAATGAGTGGGTCGACATCGATTCGATCGTCAACGTCACGAAGGTCATGGCGGTGGCGGCGATCGAATACTGCGGTCTCGCCGGCGATACAGGCTAGAGCTACGGGTCGGTCCTATAGCTCCTCGCTCTTCCTCAGTCAGCCAGATTGGCCGTCATTTTGAGCTGGCCGACGAGTGCGGAGCTCTCCACGCACACGCCTTCTGTCATCCCCGAGCAGCCGGATGCGCTACTCGGCTCCTCGGGGATGACACGTCGGAGCGATGCAGGTTGGGCAGGAGGATGTCGTCGTTGATCGTTGTATTCGATCGAACGAATGCAGTGGGGAAGGGACACAACTCCCGTCAGACCAGTGGCTGCAGAAGCTCCGCCGCTGCTGCTGCCGATCCATCTCTTGCGGCGTTTTCGAATCCAAGCAGGCCGGCTGGCGCTGACCAAAGGACTCGATGCTGCACATAGTGTGCCAATAATGAACGACATCAGACGAATTAGACCACAGAGACAGTTCGTGCCGCGCGGCCTGTCGTGTGAGGCGGTCGCGTTCGGGGAGGTCGGGCGCCGACCGGGCAGCTTCGGCGTAGAGCCGCGCTGCGGTCACCGGGTTCATTTCAACGCGTAAGGTCGCGCGGTCACGGCAGACTAATGGCGACGTCGGACTACTCTGGCGGGTATGCGGCGGCTAGGTGGCGAATCGTCCCAGAGTCGCATCCGGCCTCGGCGATCGTCCTCCAAAGTTCATGGTTGAAACGCGAGCGCGACATGCCGAATTGGACGAAGATCTCGCTTGCAGGTGCGCCGCCGTACGGCGCCCAAGATAGAGCGAACCGGAGGAGATCATTCTCATCCACGAGGTGTTGCCCAGCGGAAGACCTGATTCGCCCACCCTTTCGACGTTTGCTTTCTCTGTAGCGGGCTATTTCATCCTCGATGTGCGTGTTGTCGCACGACCCCGGATCGTGCGGCGCGCGGTACCTATCGGCGTGGTCGATTCCTCGGAGACGTCGAGGTGCATATTCGGGCATAGCGATCACTGTCTGTCGAGTTGGAAATGTTGATGGAAGAAGTACCCAGCCATAGGCATACGAGCGAGCATGCTCTCGCGAACCTCTCCATGGCAGTAGCAACTACCGTTGGTCGATACTCTCGGTCGGATACAAGCTATGCGCCTGCGCATGTGCCGCCTTTCCGCGAGCACTGCACGATTGCGAACTGCGCGGAAGCTCATTCTCGCAGGGCGCTGTTCCCTCCCTCAGTCGTTCACCGTTCGCTGGCCTCGGTCGTACTCGACGCGACCGGAATGCAAGCCGCAAATGTGCTGTCGCGCGGTATGGTCGGCCGGTGAGCTAATCGTCGAGTTCCCAGGGGCCTGATCGCTGCTGACCGAGCTGCGCAACCTCGGAGAATTCTTAGCCACTCCCAATCGCATCGTGCGGGCTGCTGGGACCCGGCGTAGAACACCTAGTGCTGAGGCAGCGCGATCGGAGGATCAGTCATCCCAGGGCCCACAACTGCACTGATATCAACATACGAGTTCGTGACGTCGAGCAGATATCCGATCGGGACCCCGGGCGCAAGCTCACGCAGTACCAACGACCCGCATCCTGACACATCCAGTACGCCCAGTTCGGTGATGATTCTGCCGACACTGCCCTGAACCAGAACTGGTAGCTTACACGCGTCCACAAGCCGCGGATTACCCTGCCGGTCTGTATGTTCCATGACGACGGTAACCCGGCATGCCTTGTGCGCCGATTCCAACGCCCTGCGCTCTCGTGCATCGCTGCGAGGGAGAATGGATACACCGCTCGCAAGATCTCCAGCCGGCGAAACCTGCATGCCGGTGGGCCGAGTTGCGGCAGCGATCTCTACTCCCGGTTCGCAGAGCGCCGATTCGAGAAACGTCGCGGCGCTGTGGACTGCAAAGGCAACAAGTTCAGAACGCGATCCTCGTGGAATCCGTCGATTTTCCAGACCTGCTCCGTGAGTGTGCGTACACCAATGTGCCGCTGAGCCGACAGGCAAGACTCCCGTGATCAGGGTCGGAAGACCGAGCCCAAGACTGGTTTGGTCACAAACGATCATCTCAGCTCGGGCGCGCGAAACCATCTGGTACCGGTTCCATCCGATCTGAGGGAAGGTGATCATGGTGCTCCCTTCGTCCGCGCCGCTGTACGGCATTTACGCAACTGTTCGCCGACAACCGATGCTGACGGGCCAGTGTCCGACTCGCCGGAGTTCGGTCAGTGCCAATTCGCCGTATCGTGGTGAGCCGAGGCWCGCTCGCCCGACCGCCGTGCACTGCAAGGACCATCACTCTCGCCGCTGCCTCAACTTCCCCAGCAAAGAACTGTTTCATTCATCCGACGACATGGACTATAATCTGAACGGAATGTTACATAAGAACGCGCACGTACGGAAGAGTTGACCGGTGCTGATTTGTTCGAGTAGTCGTTGCGGCGACGAGTGGGCACCCGAGAGCCTTTCGTGACGGGCAACTCGACGTCTAGTGTTCCGTCTATGCGCTCAATCGAGCAGAGATCGTCCCGCCCGGGAATGGACGTGTCCTTCTGCCTTCAGCTCCCAGATCTCGCTCAGGCTTACATCCTGTCCGGTGAGGATCTACTCGGAGCCGTTGTTGACTGGGTAGCCGTCATGGAGTGGCCCATCGAGAACTTCGTCAATGCCGGCGATTTCATTTTGACGACGGGAATCGGCTGCGACGAAGCGCAACTTGCGACCCTGGTGGCGGACGTGGCAGCGTCCGGCGCCGCGGCGGTGTGCCTCGCCGTCGGCGACGGTGCCCCACACCTCACAGTGCCCGAGTCGGTCATCGACCGCGCTCGGGAATCGGGTGTAGTACTTCTCGGGATACCTTGGCGAGTCCGATTCTCGGATGTGTCACGTTCGATTATTGAGGCCTTGTACTCACGGAACCGCGGTGGACAAGCGCGCCCTGGCGGCGATTTGCCGTTCGAGTTTACTCGGGCGCTTCTTGAAACGGGCGGAGTGGCCAGCGTCGCTCAGGCCCTCGAAGGCGTGGTGGATGCACCGGCGGTCGTTCTCGATGTGGCCTCGGCCATCATCGGGTCCAGTTCGATCGCCTCGGATTGGGTCGATCGCGGTCAGATGCAGGCCATCCTCGAAGAGCTCGCCACCGCAATCAGTACCGGCGATCTCGATGGCACGGACGCCGTACGACATTTCGACTGCTCTGACTCAACTCTGGTCGTCGCACCCGCACACGGACAAGGAAAGGTTTTGGGCTGGGTGGTTGTGATCGCGGGCGGCGCCGCTTCGGCGGAGATCGCCGATCGCGCGGTCCAGCATGCGGCCACGGCAGCAGCGATCGAGCTGCTCAGGCAAGAGGCGGCGGAAGAGTTCGGATCCCGAGCACGGGGGCAGTTCGCGTGGGGGTTGGCCGCGGGCGAGTTCGATTCGCCGCAGGAGCTAGCAGCGCGTTCTGCATTACTCGGGCTGCCACTGAATACACAGTTCACGGTGAGTCTGGGGCTGGCTGAATCCGAGGACGAGCACAACGAATCCAGCAACAGCGTCGCACGAGAAGTTGCGCAACGACTCCGGATGCGGCTCCAGCACACCGGGAGTATTGCTACACATCGCGAAAGCGAGATCCTGCTTTGCCTCGACCAGGGCGAGACAGCGTTGGATGCACTATTCGACGATCCTTCGCTGAAGCCTTACACCAGGCGGGTCTCATGGGGAACTGCCAGCGGGTTGCACAAGTTGTCGGATCTGCAGGATGCCGCTGCACAAGCGCGCACGGCGCTGGCTGTCACCCGCGCGGTGCGCGGGCCGGGTCGGGCCGCCACTGCGGACCAACTGGGTTCGTTCATGCTCTTGCACGGGCTCGAATCGGAGCCAGTCGCAATGAAATTGGCTCGGGACACCATCGGACCGTTGGAGGAAGCGGACACCAAGCGAAGTTCAGATCTGCTCGGTACGTTGGCTGTCTATCTCGACGAGAATGGCAACATTTCGTCGGCCGCTCGGCGACTGCATCTGAATCGGCATTCATTGATCTACAGGTTGAAGCGTATCGAACAACTCACCCAACGCAATCTCGACTCGCATGAGGATCGCCTACTCCTCGACATCAGCATGCGGGTGCGCCAGTTGAGGGGACCCAACCCGGACTAGATGTGTGCCCGGAGTGCGTCCGCGAGCTTCTCAACGTGGACGAGTGCGCGGCGCTTAGCTTGGGCAGGCGCGGCGCGACAAAGGTCCTCTCAGCTGACTGCCCCGATTTCACCTGCACTGATGAAGAGACGGTTTCGCCTCAAGGAAGTGATCGACTCTGAATCGGGGATCCGGCAGTCTGCGTCGCTGCTAACCCTTCCTCCTTCGGTGCCCGTCGTCATCAATCGCGGTCGAACATCTACGTGCGATCTTTTCGAGATCTTCGTTCCCACCTTTTCGCGTCGTGGGGGGGCGGGACACATATGCGCATAGGGAGCTCGGAGGGTGCGCACGAGCGCTGCATGCCGTCCAGGAACGTTCGAATCCCGGGATTGCGGTGATCGACGATGTTCTGGGGTCAATCACGACAGGCTTGTCGTCAGTGGACCGTCGCATTGAACCGCTGAGTTCAGGTTCACATGACAGGAGCCGTGACCGCGACATGCTGAGCTCCTGCGAGATAACCGGCCAGCATACTGCAGGCCACCCGCCAGAGTGCTTCGTCATCGGGGAGGTAGCCAGCCGTGTGGAGTCCTTGCCCGTTCGCTTCCGGGGTGCCAACGAACATCATGAGGCTGGGGGCGACTTCTCCATAGAAGGCGAAATCGTCGGCACCGTATGATCGGAATTCGCCGATCTCCATGCCGGTTGACTGCAGAATTCTGGAGGCAGACAGCGCCAGGTCGGCATTATTTTCCAGGGACGGTTCCCCCGGATGGATGACCACGTCCGCAGAGCAGCCGTGCGCGAGGGCAATGCCTTCAGCGACTTCGCGGATGCGCTCCTGGATCATCTTGCGCTGTCGGACCGACATCGACCGGATCGTGCCACCAACGGTCACTTTATCGGGAATGGCGTTGGGTGCATTTCCTCCACGGACGCTTCCGATGCTCACGACAGCGGAGTCCACTGGGTCAGTGTTGCGGGAAACGATCTGCTGGCAGGTCACGACAAAACTGCTCGCAGCCAGAAGTGGGTCACGGGAGTTGTGCGGATACGCCCCGTGAGCGGACGAACCGTGCATCGTGATCACGAACTCGTCGGACGCGGCATTAACGACGCCCGGATTGCAGGCAATGACCGTGGAGTTCAACGCGGGCTGCACGTGTGCGCCCACGATCGCCGAGACTTCGTTGTCGAGGAGAACTGTGCTGTTGACGAACTCGAGTGCGCCCGAGGGTGATGTCTCCTCACGGGGTTGCAACAATCCCACCAGGGGCGCCGGACGGAGCGGCAGGCCGGAGACGGTTCGGGCGACGGCAATGAACGCCGCCATGTGCACATCGTGTCCGCATGCATGCATTGCACCGTTGGTCGAGGCCCAATCGACTCCGGTGTTTTCGTCTATCGGCAGTGCATCCATTTCAGCTCGAATCGCCACGGAYGGACCCGCTGTACCGATGCGGACCAATGCAGCATGTCCCGGCATTCTCGTGCACGCCGCACTCGCAGGCAGATTCGCCAGAAGCGTTTCGAGGGTGCGTCCTTCGTCACCTGAGAGA